>CAZMDZ010000025.1:8009-11503 GCA_964565175.1 uncultured Planctomycetales bacterium | reverse complement strand
GGTCACCTTCGCCAAGCGTTTCGTCGGCGCCAGTCCGGAGCGGATGGAGAAGGATTATCACGGTTATCGCCAGGCGATGGTCGGCGCGATTAACCGGCCGTTGGTGGGGCCGATTTACCGAATCATGGTGGGCTTTGAGTACTACTCCCAAATGTTTTGGAAGGTGCGCATTCCGCTGTGGCGCGGCCAGGTGGTGCTGGCGGACCGTTACGTGCACGATTTGTGCGTGGCTTTTGCCGCCAATAGTGAAGAGGATCAGGAAACGCTCAACCGCCGCGTACGCCTTTGGAGCCGCTTTGTACCGACGCCACAGCTGAAGTTCTTCGTCGACGTGCCGCCCGAGGTTTCGATTTCGCGCAAGGACGACATCCCGGACCTCGAATACCTGACCAGTCGTCGCAACCGCTATACCGCCTTGGCCGAGGCTTGCGGATTCACCGCGCTCGACGGCACCCTGACCCGCGAACAGGTTTGGCACCGCGCCATGGCCGTCACCGCCGACGAATTCAATAGTGGCGGCTTCGGTTCGGCGCCAAGTGCGACATAAGCGTTCGTACCCGCATGCCAGGGCGCACGGAGCGAGAGCCAGCGGCGTAAATCAACCAGAACGGCCTTTATTAGTTGGTTCCCCCAACATCGCGACCTAAAATATAAATCGAATGTCCCGCCGCGTTTTAATCATCGGCGTTGATGCACTGGATCGCGATGTTGTCCGCAACATCCAAAAGCGACTTCCTAACATCACATCTCTTCAAGCCGATGGAGCTGATCTATCCATGCGCTCCGTCTTCCCGCCAGACTCCTGTCCGGCGTGGGCTTCGGTCTATTTGGGCGCGTCGCCCGCGACTCATGGGATCATTAACTTCCTGAACTTCGCCGACAAAAAGGACGGCTACAAGCCTGGCATGTCGGTCAACGATCAGATGTTCCAAGGCAAAACCTTTTGGGACATCGCCGCCGCCGCTGGCAAGCGTTGCCAAATTTTGATGCCGCTCAACATCGGCCCCGGTTGGCAGGTGCCTGGTCGACTAATCACCCGCGGTGGCAATCCAGCGACCGTGACTGCCAATCTGGAGGACGGCGACCAGCTCGAGTCCGAATTGGACCAACAAGCGCTGCTGGGCATCGGCGGTGGCTTTGTCGCGCGCAAAGACTTGCCCAAGGCGGAAGCCGGGTTCAAAAATCAGCTCGCCGCCGAAATCAAGTTGGGCAGCGAAACCTTTGGCCGCAGCGATTGGGATTTGGGCTTTATCTACCTGTCTGGGCTGGATGGTTTGCAGCACATGTTTTGGGCAGACCACGATCCAAATCACCCTGGCTACAAGAAAAACGGCCCGCACACCGACGTCATCAATCAAGGTTATGAAGCCGTCGACGATGCCATCGGCAAATTGAAAGCCGCGGCTGGCAAGGACGTCACTGTGATTCTGATGGCCGACCACGGGCATGGTCCACGCCCCTGGAAGTTGTTCCAAGTCAATGAGTGGCTGCGCCAACACGGCTTTTTGACGGTCAAAAAGGGCAGTAGAAAGCCCAAGGTCGGAGCGGCGACGTTGAAGAAAATGATTTTCACCATCGTTCGTCGGTTTGGCACCACGCCGTGGATGATGAAGCTGTCGAAGCGCTTTCCAGTGTGGAAGAAGCTGCTGGCGCCGTCGTCGTCCATCGACTGGGATCAAACCCAGGCTTACGTCAGCGATTTGAGCACGGTGAAGTCGTACAGCTACGGCGGCATTCGCATCAACCGCAGCGCGATCCCGGCGGATCAAACCGAAAGCAGAATCGATGAAATCATCGAAGTCCTGCGCCAAGCAAAGCATGAAGATGGCGCACCGCTGTTCGTTTCGGTGCTGCGACGCGAGGATTACTACACCGGCCCTGAACTCGACAAATTTCCCGAGATCCTGGTCCGCCTGCCTGACTGGTGCGGCTTGGGTTGGGAGACCGGCAAGGGCTTATGGGGCGAGGGTTCCATCCACCTGATCCACCCTGGCAGCCACCGCTTCGACACCCCGCTGTTGACCATTTCCGATCCAAATTGCGTCGATAGCGGCGACCGCACGCTCGAGTTGATGGACATCGCGCCGACGGTTTTAGACCTGCTCGGCGTCGACTACGACGCCAGCCGCTTCGACGGCCAGTCTTTCGCCAAGGAGCATGAAGCCAGTCCTGCTTGTTGAGTGCCTGGCCGAGATTTTGGGCGGCCAGCGCGTGGCGCTGCAAATCGCCGATGTGCTGAAAACCGAAATGCCCGTGGTTCTGGCATGCCCCGGTCCCGGGGCGCTGAGCGACGCGGCGACGGCGGCTGGCATTGAGGTGCGCCATTGCGCGGCGCTGGGGATGGGCTCGCCTCTCAAGGTGCTTTCGGGTGCGCGCGAGGTCGGCAAATTGCTCGCCGATGTCGACCCGAGCGTGGTTTATATCAATGGTATGACCGGGCTACCGGCGGTTTACTTGGCGAATCGGCGTCGCGAGACACCGCTGGTGATGCACCTGCACCACCTAGTCCAATCGCCGCTGCATCGCGGCTTGCTACGCTTTGTTCACAAGCGCATTCAAAAGAGCAAAGCCGGTGGCGCTAGCGTTGCCTGCTCGGCCACCGTCGCCGAACACTGCGGGTGGCCGCTAGATCAAGTCACAGTGATCCACAACGGCGTCGACGTCGATCGCTTTCAACCCAAGGCCTTGCAACTCACTCGCGCCGATCTCGGCTCGAATGATGAACGGTTTTTAATTTGTTTTACTGGCAACATTGGTGGCATCAAACCCCACCGATTGGTTATGGAAGCTGGACGGATTGCAGCGCAAACCCTCCCCGAGCTGCAATTCGCGTTTGCTGGCAAGACCATGGACAGCGGGAAAGAGATCGTCAAGGAAGCAAAAGCGGTGGCGGAAGCCGTCGGCATTCCGGATTTGTTTTTGTGGCTAGGTTGGCGCGCAGATTTGGAACAAATTTACCCGCGTTGCGACCTCACTATTCTTGGTCATGAGGAAGGCTTCCCATTAAGCGGATTGGAGTCGGCGGCAGCTGGAACGACGCTGGCTTTGCCCGACTCGGGCGGCGGCAACGAACTTGGTGAACTGCTTGGTATAAAAGAACGCTATTCCGCTGGAGACGCTGAATCGCTTGCCCTACGAATCATTGATTGCGCCCGCCATCGTTCCAGCAATTCGACTACCGGCCTTGCTAAGATTGTCGAGTCCCGGTTCTCAACGGCCTCGTTTCAGCAGCGCATTCTCCAATTGGCAACCTGTACTCAAGCCAGATGAAAGTTCTCTGCCTGAACCCCCCCTTTCTGACTGAACACGGCAAATTTACTCGCGAGTCACGCTCGCCTGCCGTGGCAAAATCAGGGACCACTTACTTCCCGATGTATTTAGCATCGGTTGCTGGCTCATTGGATGACGCTGGCTTTGAGGTGCTGTTGTTGGATCCGTGTGCCACTCGCACCAACGAAAGCGACACCATGAAACGAATCCGCGAGTTCGCTCCG
>CAZMDZ010000025.1:0-7999 GCA_964565175.1 uncultured Planctomycetales bacterium | reverse complement strand
CGGATTTGGTCATTCAGCAAACCAGTACGCCCAGCATCTACGCCGACGTCGAGTTTGGCGCGCGGATCAAACGCGAGTGTGGATCCAAGATTGCGTTGATGGGCACTCACGTCACGGCGTTGCCGAACGAGACGCTGGATTTGGAAGAAGCGACCGACTTCATCATCCATGCCGAGGCCGACGCAACCGCCAAGGAGCTGGCTGGGTACTTAAAGGAATGCGGCAGCGAGATGACGTCGGCGGGGTTGGAAAAGATTGCTGGCATTACTTTCCGCGGCGAGGATGGCTACCTCAAAACCGCAACGCGGCCGTTCATCAAAAACTTAGATGAACTGCCCTGGTTATCGAAGGTCTACAAGAAGTTTTTCGACGTAAAGGATTACTTCTTCGCGGCCTGCGACTGGCCGATGGTGCAGCTGATGCAAACGCGCGGCTGTCCACACCCATGCTTCTTCTGCGTTTACCCGCGCACCGTGCACGGCGACAAGGTCCGCTTCCGCACCGCCAAGTCGATGGTCGATGAGATGGAGTGGATCGTCGAGAACCTGCCCGAAGTTAAAGAGGTCGGCTTCGAAGACGATACTTTTACCGCTTGGGCCAAGCGCACCAAAGAGTTCTGCGATCTGATGATCGAGCGTGGACTGAACAAGAAGATCAAGTGGTACTGCAACACCCGCGCGACTTTGGATTACGACACCATGGTGTTGATGAAAAAGGCTGGTTGCGTGCTGATGATCGTTGGCTACGAATCGGGTTCGCAAAAAGCGCTCGACGGCATGCTCAAGGGCACCACCGTCGAAGAGATGATGGAGTTCTCGCGCAACGCCAATCGCGCCAAGCTGCTGATTCACGGTTGCTTCATGGCTGGCAATCGCGGCGACGATCGCGAAACGCTCGAGGAAACGCTGCAAACAGCGAAGAAGTTCAACAACGACACGATGCAGTTTTTCCCGCTGATCGTGTACCCAGGCACTCCGGCTTATGAATGGGCGCGCGACGAAGGTTTGCTGCGCACCGAGGATTTCCGCGAGTGGCTGACCGCCGAAGGCAATCACAACACGGTGCTCGACATGCCCGACATGGATCGCACCGAAATTTTGGATTGGTGCGACCGCGCTCGCCGCGAGTACTACATTCGTCCGCGTTATTTGACTTACAAATTGTGGCAACAGATTCGCCACCCGAGTGAAATTACGCGTACCATGAAAGCATTCTGGACCTTCCGCAAGACCCTGTTTAAGGGTTCGCTTTCGAAGAAGGAAAAGAATCAGCCCCCCAAGTCCCCCCCCTCTCCTCGCAAGGGGGTATTAGATGTCTGATGTCCCGCCCATCGAGGCGGTCATTCTTACCTGGAATTCCGATCACGAGATCGAGCGCTGCCTGGAAACTTTGTCAGTGGCAATGGTCGAGTGCGGTCGGGGTGGAATGATTCATGTCATCGACAACGGGTCCACCGACAACACCTTGAAGGTCGTCGAGGTGACTCAGGCTGGATTGCATGGCGTCGAAATTCGTCCTCACGCCATGGGTGTGAACGCCGGCACAACTGTGTCGCGCAACTTTGCCCTGCGCCAAGCTCGCGCGCCCTTTGTTTTGGTCGCCGATTCAGACACCGAGTTCCTGCCAGGTTCGGTTAAAGCGATGGTCGATCGGATGAAGGCCACGCCCCATGCTGGTCTGGTCGCGCCGCAGTTGTACTACCCCAATGGCGAAGAGCAGGAAAACTGCCGACGTTTCCCAACCGCCAAAACCAAAATCTTGCGCACTTTGGTTGCGCGCACTGGCCGTGGCGAACGCTTTCGTTTTCGCGACGAAAGTTACGGCCCCACGCCCTTGCGGCCGGTGGATTGCGCGATTTCCGCCTGCTGGCTGCTGCGTCGCCAGGCGGTGGAGCAGGTTGGTTATTTGGACGAGAATATTTTCTACTCACCCGAAGATACCGATTACTGCCTGCGCTTGAGATTGGGCGGCTGGAAGGTGATTTGGGACCGCCAAATCAAGGTGGTCCACCACACCAAGCGGCTCAGCCACAAAGGATTCTTTAACTCCCACGCCCGCTCCCACGCCAGCGGCCTGCGCTACTTCTGGCGCAAACATGGCTTCTTCTGGCGGCGCAAAAATCTCTACGCGCGCTTCCCCGAGGCGCCGCCTGAGACTCCGAAGGCTGATCCAGAATCCGTGATTGGCGCGGAAGCGAAAGAGGAAATCACGGTCCGGGCCTAGCCCAGGGCATTGTTTCTCATTTTTTATCCGCCCCTTCATCGCGTCGATATCATTTGGGGATGGCCGAACCCGACCGCATCTCAATTCAGCACATCCTGATTTCCTTCGACGAGGCCCCCACCGAGGCAACTCGTAGTCAGGCAGAAGCTGAGACCCTCGCCAAGTCCGTGCTGGAGCAAGCTCAAGCCGGCGATGATTTCCACGAGCTGGTCCGCACCCACACCGACGACAACGTCATGCCCGAAGATCCAACTCCGGGCACCTATCACATGCTCAACAACGATGTTGAGGGTCTGACCTTCCCTGAGTTCATTTCCGGACTGAATGGTCGCGCTCAAGAAATGGAATCGGAGCTCGTCGCCAAAATGAAGGCTGGCGAGATGACCACCGATGAGCTGAATGAGCAAATGAACGCTTTCCTCGAGAGCCTGCGCATGGAAGCCGATCAAAAAGCTCCCACCATGCCTTACCCGCGTGGCGCCATGGTCCCGGCATTCGGTGACGTTGGTTTTGCTCTGGAAGTGGGTCAGGTTGGCATCGCCGACTTCCACTCCGAAAACAGCCCCTTCGGCTGGCACATCATCCGCCGGGTGGACTAGAGCTAGATCCCCCGATCAACCGAATTCAATTTCGGTTCCCACTCCCGCAGCGCGCGCTTGTTGATAAACGGCGCGCGCTGCTTGCATGTCCAGCAGCGCCATGCCAACGGATTTGAAGAAGCTGCAGTTGTGGGCGCCGCGGTCAGCGGGTTTCCCGGAGGCGATGAGGTCGCCTAAGGTTTGGATATGGGATGGGTTGATTAGGCCGTTCGCGAGTGGAATGGCCAGTTCACCGGATTCAACTTGGGCGTGCGGAGTGTCGACCCACGCTTTGGCGATGCGGTTGAAGATTGCGTCGGGGTATTCGCGGACGTCGGCTTCGAAAGAGCCGATGGCGACGCAGTGTTTGTTGGTGTAAAGGGCGGGGTCGTTGGGAAGGATGGGGGTACGCGCAGTGGTGGCAGTGATGACGATTTGGCACTCCTGCATCAACTCCTCCATCGAAGTTGCCGACCTGATTTCGATAGCCGGAAGTGCTTCGCTTAAGCGCTCCTTCATTGCGACAATTGCATCGGCCGAGCGGTCGAGCAGGAGGACCCGTTTGAGATCAGCAGCGGCACAAGAATGGCGCACTTGCTCGAACCCTTGCACCCCACACCCAACTAAGCCCAGCGTATGCGCACCCTCGGGAGCCAAATGACGAACGCTGACGCCAGTGACTGCGCCGGTACGCAAGGCGGTCAGTGATTTTGCATCGAGCAGCGCAAGTACATCGCCGGTGTGGGGATCGCAGAGCATGACCAAGCCTTGGATCATTGGCCGGCCGCGTGCGGGGTTGCTGGGGAAAACAGTGACCAACTTGGTAGTCAGCGCTGACTCGGAGCGACAAGGCATCAACAACAATTGATTGCCGACCTCCCCGCATGGCATCGCCAGCCGTTCGGGCATGGTGTAGTTGCCGCTTTCCTGGATTGCAAAGGCTTGCTCCACTGCTTTCATTGCAGTTTCTGGGGGAAGGCATTGGCGAATTTGTTCTTCGTTTAACAGCAGCATCGATTCATTGATCTTCATTCTAAGAACAGCATCTGCCATCCAATTTCCCTTCAATTTCCAGCGAGGTCGGCGTCACCGCCAAACCACCCAAACCAGTGCAGCGTAATTCGCAAGGCATGGATTTTCCGATCACGTCCATAGCGTCGATCACTTCATCCAAAGGGATGACTTGATCAAAGCCAGCCAAAGCCATGTTTGCCGACGACAGCGCGTTGCTGGCACCGAGCACATTGCGGCCGAGGCATGGGGCTTCGACGCGTTTGGCAATTGGGTCGCAAATGAGGCCGAGCATGTTTTGCAGAGCCATGGAAGAAGCGGCCAGAGATTGTGAAAGATTGCCGCCAGCCAAGCTGACCAAAGCGGCTGCGGCCATTCCCGAACCGGCGCCGCATTCGGCTTGGCATCCGGCCTTCTCGGCGGCGAAAGTGGAGTGAGTGGCGATAAAAATGCCAATCATTCCGGCGGCCAACATTGCTTGGGTCATTTCATCAACCGAACTGCCCAACACTTTTCCAGCACCCAGGACTGCGCCTGGAAGTGCGCCGCAAGCACCGGCGGTTGGTGCGGCGACAATCACACCCATCGAGCTTTTGACTTCCATCATCGCAGTGACTTGCAAAATGATTTCATTCAGCATGCCACCGTCGAGCAGTTTGCCTGCAGCCATCAACTCCTGAAACCCGCCGGATTGGAAACCAAGGATGCGGTCTTCGTATTCCGTCCCGGCAAGGCCGACCTCCACCGAGTTTTGCAACAACTCAACAATGCCTCGCATCTTGGCGAAGACTTGTTTCGACGTTAGGTGTCCGCGCGCGCATTCGTAATCCACCGCCAGCTCCCAAAGTGCACGGCCACTGTGGTTGTCCGAAGCCAACATCTGAGCGCAACTGGCAAAGGGAAGCTTGGTGTTGGGGTAACTTGCGACCGGCAGAACGCGTTCCATTTCCAGCCAAGAAGAAATGGGAAACTCTAGACGGAGATCGGCTTGGATCGCGGCATCCAGAAAGGATTGGCCCTTGACCTCGATCAATGCGCCATTGGCGTGGGGGAAGATCCCATCCTTTGGGAAGTGCTCACTTAGGCGCTGGACAAGCTGGGATTCGTCGGCGTTGTGAAAGATTAAGGTTTGATGACAATCCCCCGCCATCGACAGTGGAACTCCATCAATGGATAGGATCTCAATCATTCCGCCGCCGGTGGAGTCGGCGGTCAGCTCGTGTTGCCCATGGGAGTTGGCCAATGTCAGCTTGTAAATATTCGGGCTGGTGGCGGGAAAAGAATTAATCTCAATTTTCAGGTCAATCCCCGACGCTTGCATGTGGGATTCATATTCCAACAACCGCTCATCGGTCAATTCCCAACCAAGTAAGCCGCCGAACAACCCCATATCCGAACCCTGACTTTTGTGAGTCGTTGCCAACGACCCGCGATCTTCGAATTCAACCAGAACGCTCGTCAATTCGCCGCCCATCATCGACCGCGCCAACCGCCCAATTCGCAACGCCGCTGCACAATGGGAGCTGGAAGCGCCTCGCATGATCGGCCCGATCACGTCATTGAAGATGCTGGGTTGGTTCTGCTCCATCCATGCAGGCTACTTCCCCTAGGCACAAGACACAAAAAAATGCCCGGGCGCAATTCGCCCGGGCATCCTTGCTGAAGTCCAGCCCTTTATGGAACGACGACGAACTCAAGCGTATCCAGCGTCACCAAGGTGGACGGTGCGAAGCCAACGTAAGCTTCCAAAATGTATGTCCCTGCGGGGGCAACAATTGGAATCGCTTGGTTGAAAGAAACCGCACCATTTTCACCAGGGGCAAGAGTGATCAAATTCTGACTCAGCCAACCCGTTGGTGGATAATAAGAGCCATTCGGAAGTTTGACCCGAGTCGCCACGCCGTAGGACTGAGTGGTTAGGTCGTGATTGCGAACCCACAATTCGGCCGTTAGATCATCGACTCCGCGAATGAGTTCGTTGCTCGCTGTGCCGTAGCCTTGATCAGGGAAATCGGCCTGCATGGTGAGCGTCGCCGTGTCATTCAATGCGTCATCCAACTCTTGGCTGGCCAATGCATAACCGTAAACATAATCGCCGCTGGTGTCGTCCCAGTCGTCGGCTGCAATTCCGCTGGCATAAAGATTGACGCGACCAGTTCCAGCAACGGGCGCCGTCCAATCCACCGTCCAAGACACGGGGCCGTTGGCGGTGCCTTCGAAGGTTCCACCGTTTTTGTGGCTTGCGAATTCACGCCCGCTCGAGGTGCGGATTTGTGAGTTGACGTCTTCGTTCAGCAGCATGCCAGCTTGGTTGCCTTGAGCGTCGGTGACGACAAACTCATAGCCCCAATCCAGCGAGCCGGGGTCCTGCAAAGTCACCGTAATGGTGTAAGTCTGCCCAGGTGTGTATTCGGTGGGCATGCCTTCGACTAGCATCGAGCCGTCGCCTGCGTTGAGCGCGTAAGTGTCGTGACACTTGATGCAGCTGGCGAAGTTGTTGTAATCAGCTAAGGCTTCGTCGAGGCGCGGGTTGCCGGAGTGACGGTAGGAGCAAGTGGCACTAGAGGTGGCGATCAGGGCAGCTAAAACCGCCGAGACCCCAGCCATGATCGGAAGGGGGAGATTGCGCATGATGGAAGAAAGGTTGTGAAGGGGAGAATCCCTCTCAATATCAATTAGCCTCTCTTTCCCCGGCTCCAATTGCCGAGGATTCGGCATTCCCTTGGAATTGAGCGCACAGGGGGCTGAGGCCATGGAATCCGACATCACCCTCTGGAACAGTGCAAACGGGATCTACCCAGTGGCTTTGCACCAAGGAATGCACGGGACTTTGGACGTAGATGGAAACGCAAGTGCGGGTTTCATCGCTCCTGCTGGAATCAATCCATGGCTGCTCGGCCGCACTTATTGGTTTGCCGCCATCGCCATCGACGCCAACGGCATTCCGCAGGTAAGTTCGGTTGCACATTCCGTTCAACTCAAATTGTTCTAACTTCAGCTGACCGTCAAAACCAAGGCAAAGAAATGAAGATACTTTCGAAACGACTCATTTCATTTACGATTCTTTCTGCGGCTTTGTCCTCACATCTTCAGGCACAAAGCGTCGGCGGACGCGACGAGGTGGTTTTCCATTGGCAGGGCAAGCATCGATGGGATGCCTTAGGCGACTCCGTTGATCATGCTGGCGACAGCCACGGTAAAGACCTTAAACAATTCATCATCGGCGCCAACGGCTATGCCGCTTGGACTCAAGCTCCAGCTGGCTCGGTTCGAGTGTTCAGCTACTGGCCATTTCTCGGCACCAACACCGACGTCATCTCCATTGTGAACGGCAGCCGAATCAAATTAGACATCGATTTCCCTTCCGACGCCGCTGGTCATGATTACAAGGTTCTTCTTTCACATACCGGAACGGGCCCCATTTTCCGAGGCGTAGAGATCCCTCTTTCCGTAGACTTTTCGCTCAGGAATAGCTCCAACGGCATTTACCCAGTCTCCACTCATCAGGGAATGTACGGCACCCTTGACTCCAATGGCCGCGCCACTGCTGGCTTTGAAGCGCCAGCAGGAATCAACCCCTACTTACTCGGCCGCACTTATTGGTTCGCCGCCATTGCCATTGACGCCAATCGAGTGCCCATCTACAGCTCGATGGCTCGCCCGGTAACGCTCAAGCTGTTCTAGCTAATTATTCATAGCTATAGATCGCCGGGTCATCCAGAGCTTGGGTGACAGCGTGAAGTCGAAATAAGCAGCCGTTTAGCTCAGGGATTTCACTTCCCAGCGCTCGCTCCTCCTCAGGGTCAATAGGCCTGTGAATGCCTGCCCAAGCAAATACGATGCGACTGCCAAAAGCGTAATCTCGGTCATCAACCACCGGTCCTCGATACCTGCGGTTGGAAATAGAAAGCTGGTCCCTGTGCTTCGAGAGAAAGGCCAGACTCTCAAAGTCCTTGTCTATCCTGGGCTTTGCTCGCGGCAAGTATTTAAGTTCGACCACAGCAATCACATTACGCGAATTGCAAATCACCAAATCCGGGATTAACTTCTTCGGCTTACCATTTCTATGCAAAGCGACACGAGGTTCAATAAATAATCTGCGGTTATGGGTCAGCCTGCGATTGAGTTGAGACCATTACGACGCGTGTAGACTTCTCTCTGAGTTAATTCGTTGCCTTACATAGTCC
>CAZMDZ010000024.1:19006-19696 GCA_964565175.1 uncultured Planctomycetales bacterium | reverse complement strand
GCCACTTCAGCCAAGCAGCGCGCCATCGACCAGCGATCTCCAGCTTGGTGCGCACCCCAGGCGTCGCACTGTTGTTCGGCGATGTGATGGAGTTCGACGCGGGCCATGCGCAGCAGAGGCTGAAAGAAAAACAGCGACTGCACGAAGTTCAGTGCGATCAAGTGCATCGGATCGCGGCGCATGTGGTGGGCGACCTCGTGGCCGAGCATGGCCTGCAGCTGTTCGCTGGGCATGGTTTCCATGGCGCGACTTGGCAGGCAAATTTCGGCGTTTCGACCTACGCCGATGGCGACGGGAGAGCCGAGGCGGCACGACATGGTCAGGCGAATCGGACGCGGCAGGTCGGCAGCGAGACGCAAACGATCGAGCGCCAGGCAAAGGCCAACAGGCTGAGGCAAGCACCAATCACCCAAAGGCGAGTGACGGCGATCATCCACAGTGGCTGAGCCTCAGGCCTAAGGATGACGTTCGGACTCTCGACGACCGGAGTAATGGCCAGCTTGACTGGCATTGGCGGTAGGTTGCCAGTGTGCAGCAAGCTGTCGATCGAGTCCGATTGTCCGTGCAAGTGCTTGGGCAGCTTGGATGCAATGACTTTTGGCGGCGCTTCCGCTGGCGTCTCCAGGGCCAGTGATTGGGGCAGTTGCCAGGGCGTCGGCAAAGCGTTGGGCCACATCACGTGCAGGGTGG
>CAZMDZ010000024.1:8757-18996 GCA_964565175.1 uncultured Planctomycetales bacterium | reverse complement strand
ACAAGACCTGTACGGGCAAGACGGTCATCGCCGTGCTTCCTGACGAATGGTCGTTCTACATCGACCAGAGCGAATCGGGCGAGCGGAAGGGACTCCCTACCGAGGACTTCAAAGACTCGCGGCTGCGCAAGCTGAGTTTGGGGACAAACTTGATCGGCAGCCAAGCAGCGCCGAGAAACAGCGTGCTTTGCACCAAGAAGGAGTACAGCCAAATCAGCATGCTTCGCCCTCCGATGTGCTGCGCCCAGGCGCTTGGCGATTCAAGATTTCCAGCAGCTCGCTGAGTTCGGCTGGGTCTAAGTTGCCAGCATCGAGCATATGGTTGACCAACTCGGTGGGATTGCCGCGAAAGAGGCGCTCGACCAAGTCACCCACCATGCCGACGCGGACGTCGCTCTCGGCGATAGTGGGCTGATAAATGAACTGGCGACCTTGGGTGCGGTGGCGAACCACACCCTTGTCTTCCATCTTGCGCAGCATGGTGGCAATAGTGGTAGGTGCCAAGCCGCGCTCATCGAGCAAAGCGGCGTGCACAGCGGATGCAGTGGCCTCCCCCCGAGACCACAGCACACGCATGATGGCTAGTTGTAAATCCCCCAATTGATGTCGATTACTCATGTCTATGCAAAGGAGCCACGGCGGTGGCGCGTCAGACACCTAGACTACTCGGGTAGTTTTACCGTGGTAGTTAAAAAACGGCAGAAATTGAAAATTCCTTTCTCGTGAAGCCAGGTTTTGGCTGCCGAAGGGCATTGGGTCGGCCAAAAGGTCCACTCCCTGGACCGGACTCAGAGTGACTTTTTCCCCTGTCGGGTAGGGGCTTAGGCTAAACTTTGCGCCTCGCACGGCCCAGGTACGGCCGGCCGAGGAAATGACATGACTTTGCCCTTTCAACCCCAAAAAGGTCCGGTTTCGCTGGACGCCCTCCGTCATAGTGTCAGCCACATCATGGCCGACGCGGTGCTGCGCCTGTTCCCTGAAGGAAAGGTGGCGATTGGCCCGCCGATCGAAAACGGTTTTTACTACGACTTCGATCTGCCGCGTGCCTTGACCGACGACGATTTGCCAGCCATCGAAGCCGAGATGCGCAAGATTTTGGCTGAAGCCGGTGACTTCACCCAGTCGTCGATGAGCCGGGAAGAAGCCGTCGCTCGGTTGAAGGAGAGCGGTCAGGACTACAAAGTTGAACTGCTGGAAGACATTCCAGAAGGCGAAGAGATCACCTTTTATGACCATGGCACTTGGTCGGATCTTTGCGAAGGTCCGCACGTCGAAAACGCCAAGCAAATTCGCCCCGACGCCTTCAAGTTGACTTCGGTTGCTGGCGCTTACTGGCGCGGCGATTCGGATAAGGCAATGCTGCAACGCATCTATGGAACTGCGTGGTTCTCGAAGAAGGACGTGCGTTTGTACATGGATTACCTGGAAGAGATCAAAAAGCGCGACCACCGTCGTTTGGGCCGCGAGTTGGATTTGTTCTCGCTCAACCCGGACTTCGGCGCAGGTTTGGTGTTTTGGCATTCCAAGCTCGGCCATGTCCGCCGCCAGCTGGAACAGTGGTGGTGGGATTTGCACTACGCTGACAACTACTGGCCGGTTTACACGCCGCATGTTGCCGGTGAGCCGGTGTTCGAACAGTCGGGGCACTTGCAGAACTACGCCGACATGATTTGGGCGCCGATGGACGTTGATAATCGTCCACACCGAGTTAAGCCGATGAACTGCCCGGGGCACGTCACCATTTTTAACTCGCGGCGGCATAGCTATCGCGAGTTGCCGGTGCGTTATGCCGAATTGGGCACCGTTTACCGTTACGAGCCTAGTGGAACGCTGCATGGCATGTTGCGCGTGCGCGGCTTTACTCAGGACGATGCGCACATTTTCTGCACGCCTGAGCAGCTTGCCGACGAGATTGTTGGCGTGTTGGAAATGGTGCACACCATTCTTAGCACCTTTGGTTACGAGTACACCGCCTACTTGGCAACTCGTCCAGAGAAGTACCTTGGCACCGACGAGATTTGGGAGCACGCGATGGACGCGCTCAAAGCAGCGGCAGGGCGCAAGGAATTGGAATTGGAAGATGATCCGGGCGGTGGCGTGTTCTACGGCCCGAAGATTGACTTCAAAATCAAGGATGCGTTGGGCCGCGAATGGCAAGGACCGACTGTGCAGGTGGACTTCAATCTACCGGACCGCTTTGACATTCAGTACAACGATTCCGACAACGACCTCAAGCGCCCGGTGATGGTGCACCGCGCGATCTTCGGATCGATGGAACGTTTTGTCGGCGGTTTGATTGAGCACTTTGGTGCTTGGTTCCCGCTTTGGCTGTGCCCGACTGCGGTTGCGGTTCTGCCAATTACCGAAGAGCAAACCGACGCCGGTCGCGACTTGCAGGCCAAGCTGACGGCTGCAGGATTCCGGTCGAACTTCAGCACCGACGGCCCGCTGCGCAAACGCGTGCGTGAATCCGAATTGGAGAAAATTCCATACATGGCCGTCCTCGGTGGCCGCGAAGTGGAAGAAGGCAAGGTCAATTTGCGCATCCATGGCGTCAAGCAACAGCAGTCGATGACCATCGACGAATTCATGGCGTACTTAATCGACAAGCGCGAAAGTAAGTCGCTGGAGTACTAAGCCCTTCTGAAGCAAGCCTGACCATGACCTTGATGACTGGACGAACCGTTTTTGTGACTGGAGCCAGTTCGGGCATCGGTCGGGCTTGCGCCCATGCATTTGCCGCTGCCGGTGCGCGCGTATTGATGTGCGCCCGACGCGAGGAACGATTGCATTCCTTGGCCGTGGATTTGCAGCAACAATTCGGCACCGACGTCCATCTCTTTGCACTCGATGTGCGCGATCGTGATGCCGTCGGCGCGGCGATTGAGGCGCTGCCGAGTGAGTGGAAGAACGTTGATGTGTTGGTCAACAACGCCGGTTTGTCGCGCGGCTTGGAGCCGATGCAAAGTGGTTCGATGGACGATTGGGACGAGATGATCGACACCAACGTCAAAGGTTTGCTTTACGTCAGCCGGGCGGTGATCCCGGGCATGGTCGAACGCGGGGCGGGGCACGTCATCAACATCGGTTCGATCGCTGGGCGTGAGGTCTACCCCAATGGCGCCGCTTACTGCGCTTCGAAGTACGCGGTGGGGGCGTTGACCAAAGGCATGCGCATTGACCTCAATGGCACCGGCGTGCAGGTGTCCACCGTCGATCCCGGCCTGGTCAACACCGAGTTCTCGCAAGTGCGCTTCCACGGCGACCAGCAACGAGCTGACGCTACCTACGACGGCATGACCCCGCTGAATGGTGCCGACATCGCCGAAACCGTGCTGTGGGTGGCTTCACGCCCGGCGCACGTCAACATCGCCGAAGTGCTGGTTTTCCCGGTGGATCAAGCCAGCGCCACAGTGGTGGATCGGAGCAACTGAATTCGTCGGCGGGAGCGCTGGAGGGGCCTTGAATCGCCGCAGCGAGGCTACAATGCCGGGATGGATCAGCCGACTCCTACCCTCGAATGGATTCATGTCTGCGACAACGCTTTCCGCGACGAAACCGGAAAGATGTGTCTGATTGGCATGTTCGATTCCCTGTACTCCCGCCAGCTGCCGGGACGTCTTCCACTTTTCTCTCTGGCCATCGGCATGACCGGCGGTCAAGGTACCTATGAAATGGGCATGCAGGTTGAGTTGCCTAGCGGCAAAACCATCGACATGAAAATGCCTCCGGTCGAATTGCCGGACCCAAACTTTAAGGTGCGCGCCGCTGCTCGCCTGACCAACTTTCCGTTTGAAGAGTTTGGCACCTACACCTTCCGTTTGACTCTCGAAGGTCAGGCCATCGCCTTCCCGTGCCACACCCTGGATCACTTGGAAGTGCAGCCTGAAGAGGCCTCGCAAACCGGCCCAGCTGAAGTCCCTGCCGGTCCTGGTGGGCCAGGTTTCCCGCCGCCGCCTGACTTCCAGCAGTAAGCCGCGGTGCAGTTTGACCGCATGCGGCGCTGGACGCGCGAGCTGATCGCCATTGATTCGGTGACCGGCCGCGAAGGCGAACTTGCGCGATGGCTGCAAAATGAATTGCCAACCCGTGGTTGGAACGTGCGCCCGCTTTCGGTAACCGCCGATGGCGGGCGCCTCAATTTAATGTGCAGCTTCGACGCCGAAGCGCCGCAGATTTTATTCAATACCCACCTCGACACTGTGCCCGACGCTTATGGGCCGCGCGAGGATACGGGTCGTTTGTATGGCCGCGGCGCTTGCGATACCAAGGGCATTCTGGCGGCAATGCTGGAAGCGATGGAGCAGGCGCGTGATGGTGGAACCAAAGGCTTAGGGTTGTTGTTGGTGGTGGGCGAGGAGTTTGACCACGTCGGCGCGATTCATGCGGGCGAGCACCTGCCTGAACCCGACGTGTTGATCGTTGGCGAGCCCACCGAAAACAAATTCTTGTTGGCGCAAAAAGGATTGCTGACCGCACAGGTTTTCGCCGCTGGTGCGGAAGGGCATAGCGGATATCCAGAACGCTGTGATTCGGCAGTGGAGAAGCTGCTGCCGGCGTTGGAAGCGCTTCGCACCGCGCCATGGCTAGCTTCGTCCAGTGAAGCTGGTACCACGCTGAACATTTCAATGTTGCAGGGTGGAGATGCCTACAACAAGGTGCCTGGAGAAGCTTCTGCAGCGTTGATGTACCGCCTGGATATCCCCGCCACCAACGTCATCCGCCAAGCCAACGAAATCTTGCACCCCTGGACCGGTAACGGCGGCATTCGCGTCGATTGGCATCAAGACGCCGCCTGCGATCCGATGCACGGCTTGGATCACCTGCCCGACCACCCCTGCAGCGTCGCCGCATTTGGAACCGATCTGCCGTTTTTCCGCTGGCAGCCGCGGCGCAAGTACCTTGTAGGCCCCGGCTCCATCCACCAAGCGCACCGCGACGTCATCGGCGGCGACTGGATGGGCGGCGAGTGGATGGAAAAATCGTCCCAAGAAGATGGGGCTCAGTTGTACCTCGAGTTGATTAAGAGAAACGCAGAATGGCTAGCTTGTTAAGCGCAATCCTTTCCATCGGCAATGCCGGTGTTAGTGCCAGCGGCAAGGCTGTCGCCGTGGTCAACGCAGTCGCTCAAAATGACGACATCCCGTTGCAGGATGAGCCAATGTTCACCGATCCAATGTCGGTGCTGGCCATTTTGCTGACTGTGCTTGGCATTCTGTTCGCGATGAATGCGCACCCTAAATTTGGGCGCATCTTCAAAGTTTTGCCGCTGCTGGTTTTTGCCTACTTCGTGCCGACATTGTTGTCGAACACCAACATTATTCCCATTGATGGAAAATTTCCGCTTTATACCTTCATCAAGGGATGGCTGCTGCCGGCGAGTTTGGTGTTGCTCACCCTGTCGGTAGATTTGAAGTCGACTTTCAGCCTCGGCAAAAACGCGTTGGTTCTGTTTTTGGGTGCAACCTTGTCCATCGTACTCGGTGGCCCGATTGCCTATCTATTGGTTGTTGGAACCGGCAATATTGTGGGCTTTGAGGTCTTCCCACCGGAATTGGCTGAAGAAGCTTGGAGAGGTTTAGCGGCCCTGGCCGGATCGTGGATTGGCGGCGGAGCCAACTTCCTTGCCATTGGTGAAGAGTTTGAAGCATCGAGTTCAATCCTTGCCTTGATGGTCGTCATTGACGTTGCAGTTGCCAATGTGTGGATGGCCTTCTTGTTGATGTTTGCCGGTCGCGAAAAGGAGATGGACGCCAAGATCGATGCCGATCGCTCGACCTTAGATGTGGTGCGTCAAAAGGTGGCGGACTTTCAATCCTCGATTGCCTCGCCTACAAATTTGCCAGCTCTATTGACAATTTGTGCGATTGCCATCGTCGGTGCAGTGGTCGCTACTTGGGCCGGGGTTGAGATTACGAGTTGGTTGAAGGAAAACTGGCCTTCGGCAAGCGAGATCATTAAAGAATTCACTTGGATTGTGATTCTGGTGACGATCATCGGGTTAAGTCTCTCCTTTACCCCGTTGCGTAAATTAGAAGGCAAAGGAGCATCCGCGGTTGGTTCCGTTTTTCTTTACCTATTGGTCACCACCATTGGCGCCAAGGCTGATTTTGCCGAAATTTTTAAACCAGAGAATTTTGGAATTTTGGTGATCGGCGGAGTTTGGATGATGGTGCATGTGGTTTTCCTCATGCTGCTACGACGCTACTTAAAAGCTCCGATTTTCTTCGTTGCCGTTGGCTCCAAAGCCAACATTGGTGGTGCTGCATCTGCCCCAATTGTGGCGAGCGCCTTCCACCCTGCCTTAGCAACCGTAGGCGTGTTACTTGCGACCTTCGGCTACGTGCTCGGCACCGGCGCCGCCATCGTCTGCGGCAAACTGCTTGGCATGGCTCATAGCCTGATGTTCGGCTAGCACAGTCCAGCTACCGCTTGAATGTTCGGCTAGCACAGCCCTGCGAGCTGCCTCCGATTGGTCGTCCCAACTGCGGTGAAGTTACCGCGAACGCGGCAAGTAAGCACCCGCCGCACCCAACTCGTACCACCATTGATACGGGTTGCGGAAAGTAATGGTGCAATGCACGCCGGGTTCTTGATCTGCAGTAACGAGGTTTTCGGGAACGTCGTCGGTAGCAATGGTCAATGCAGGCTCATTGCCTAAGCGCAGTGCGCAGCCCCGTTCGGCCAGCCGCCACATCGAGCCGTCCTCATGTTTCGGACGCACGCTTTCGACGTGCGAAAAGACGCCGCCCTTGAATAGGTCTTCCAAGCCGTAACGATGGCGTGATTCACGCACCATGATCGGATCAATATTGGAAACGATCGACATTTCCCATCCGTCTTGGGCAACGGCGCGGCGAGTCAAAGCCACCATGTCTTCATTCAAACGAAGAATGTTGGTCCATGCTGATTCAAACAGTTTGCGATCGGCAGCAATGATGTTGAGCTTTTGGCAGGCGAATTCAAAAAACGCCTCCTCGTCAATATCGCCAGCATCAAACGCAGGACGCATGTTTTCGATTTCGAGTAAAGCGACGGGGTCTGGCTCCTGGCCAAAGACCGCAATATGCCCCTGGGTGTACCAGCCGTAATCGAAATGACAAAGCACGCGGCCATAATCCATCAACAGGGCAATATCACGCTCGCGCACCGGACGCGGAGCAATGTCCTCGGGGCCGCGGAAGACGTCGACGGCGGCGCTGATGCGTTCGATGCGCAGTAACCACGCCGCTCGTGAGTCCGGTTGGGCTTGCAAGAACTCAGTGGCCGCCGCCTTCAGGTCGGGTTCGCCGCAAAGCACGTGCTCGCCGCCGTTGATGCGGGCAACCACGGCATAAACCCAGCGCTGGCTGGGCTGCAGCACGTTGCCGTCGTCCATGACCACGCCCCAAATCGGCTGGTCGAGGTGGGGGGCCAAATCCACCACTTCGAAGGGCAGTAGCCAGGGGTGGTGAAGCGAATCGACGTCCTCTGCAAAACTCACCCTTGAAAGAATAAATGCGCGGCTCAAACTTGGGAGACATGAACTCGACTCCCCGCCCCAGCAAAATCAGTCAGGAGCTATTGACTGAGCTGCCGAAGACTGATCTGCATTTGCACCTAGATGGCTCCCTGCGCCCCGAAACCCTGATTGAACTGGCCAAGGAGCGAAAGGTCAAGCTGCCGGCATATAGTCGCGCTGGCCTCTACAAGAAGGTCTTCAAAGAGAACTACGAGGACTTAAACGATTATCTGCGTGGTTTTGCCTACACCACGGCCGTGATGCGCGACCGTGAGTCGCTGCAGCGCGTCGCCTACGAGCTGTGCAAAGACTGCCAGGTCGACGGCGTCCGCTACATCGAAATCCGTTTCGCGCCGCAGCTGCACACCACCAATGACTTTCCGATTATGGAGGTGCTCAAGGCTGTTGCAGCCGGGATCGCCAAAGCGGAAAAGGAGTTCAACGGTCGTGCTGCAGTGCGCAACGGCAGTGAACCGCCGTTCCGCGCAGGAATTTTGGTCTGCGCGATGCGCTTTTTCGCCGAGCCGTTTTCGCCGTCGTACAAGGAGCTGCTGACCGCGTTGTCCGACCTGCCGCGCGAGCAAGTTTTTGGCATTGCTTCCGAAACCCTGGTCCGCACCGCGATCAAAGCGCGCGATGAGTTGGGACTACCGATTGTTGGCCTTGACTTGGCTGGGCCCGAAAAGGGCTACCCTGCCAGCGTTCATAAGCGGGCTTACGAGATGGCTCACTCGGCATTCCTCGGCAAAACCGTGCACGCTGGCGAGGATTATGGCCCGGAATCCATTTTCCAAGCCATCACCGACTGCCGTGCCGATCGCATTGGTCACGGCACCAAGATTTTTCAGAGTAATCGGCTTTCCAAAGAGGTCGCCAACAAATCCGATTATGTGCCCAAGCTGGTCCGCTACGTGGCGGAGCGCCGCATCACCTTGGAGGTTAGCTTGACCTCAAACCTTCAGACTTTGCCAGCGCTGAAAAGCCTGAAGAGCCATCCCTTTGGCAAGATGCTTGACGAGAGGATTTCAGTAACTCTTTGCACAGACAATACTTTGGTATCGAGGACCACGATCACCAAGGAATATGCGAAGGCCATCGAAGCCTTCAAAATCGACGCATCGGTGCTGCGTCACCTGCTGGTCTATGGCTTCAAGCGCAGCTTTTACCCGGGCACCTACACCGAAAAACGCGCCTACGTGCGCCAGATTCTCGATTACCGTGATGAGGTGGTCGCCCGTCACGGTTTTGAAGCGCACTCCGGCTCGCAAAGCTGAACAGCTTGAACCGCACCCCAGCTCGCAAGGCTGATGCGGTTGAACCGCACCCCAGTTCGCCGAGTTGAACTAGGGTGCGGCCGACGGCCTGAAGGCTTTCCCAGCCAAAACGGAAGACGTCGGCAGCGAAAATTCCCCAAAGGTCAGAGGTGGCCGTCGTTCCCTTTTCGTGAGTTCAATGCAGGAATCCAAAGATGGTCCATTGCTTGGTGCTTTCCTAAATGGGGATAGCAGTGCTTTTGATCAGCTAGTCGAGCGCTACCAGAGCCCGTTGATCCGCTTCGCGCGCGGTTTTGTGCGCGATCGTGGAGCGGCAGAGGACCTGGTTCAGGAGACCTTCATTCGGCTCATCCGCAGCACGCCGGACATCGGCAGCGACGGAGTGCTGGGACCTTGGCTTTACCGTGTCTGCCGTAACCTTGCCTATGACAACAGCAAGATGGAAACACGAGAAATGAAGCGCCGCGAGCGCGCCGGGGTACCCGAGCCACCGCCCTCACCGGACGGCCATAGTGAGCAGCAAGAAACCTGCGCCATTCTTCGGCGCGAGCTGCATAACTTGCCGGAACGTGAACGCGAGGCTTTGCGCCTCAAAGTAGACCAAGGTTTGAGCTACAACCAAATCGCCGAAGTGCTGGGCGTCAAAGCTGGCACCGTTGGTTGGTTGGTGCATCAAGCAATGAATCATCTCACCGATCGGCTGCGGGCGGCCGAAGCCATTTAGGGATCCAGGGGAAAGAACATGAGCGATTACGCGGAAAACAACGGCTCGATGGACGAGCACGCCAACGAGGGGCAAAAACCTCGAACCACCGAAGAGCTTTTGAGCTCTTACCTGTTCGACGAATTGGACGACGTCACCCGTGGCGAAGTGGAGCAGGCATTGCAATCGGACGCTGGTTTGGCGGCGCGGCTGGAGGAGTTGAAAGAGACTCTGAGCTTGTTACACCGTTCTGCGTTTGATACCGAGAACGGGGAATTGGCGAGTGAACGTCGCCAGGTGTTGCGGGCTGCGGCCGCTGACGCTGTGGGGGGAAAGGTGGATAGGCCAGCTGCTGAGGGGAAGAAGGGCAAATTGCTTTACTTCCCTGCGCTAAAGGCTGCGGCCGCGGTTGCATTGATTGCAGCTGGCGTGTTCGTCGTCAACGAATGGCAGCAGCCAATGGGGCCGAGCTATACCGCTGACGCTGATACTGGCGACGAAATGAGACGATTGCTGGAGGACTCGGGTTACGTGGAAAGCGGCATTCGGTCATCTTCCTCGGAGTCTCGAGAAAAGTCTGATGGCAGCGAGCCGGTGGTTTCTCGGGTGATTGAAATGACCGCGAACGCTCCTGCGGAAGAGGTGGTCGAGGAGATGGTTCTCCAAGAATCGCAAGATCCGATGACATTGGGCCAGATCGCCCTCGGTGGCGGAGCTGGCGGCGGGTTTGCTGGCGGTGAGAAAAATCAGGGAGAAAATCT
>CAZMDZ010000024.1:7425-8747 GCA_964565175.1 uncultured Planctomycetales bacterium | reverse complement strand
GGACGCGTTGGATTCGCTTGGAAGAGAAGCCAAGTTCGGGGAGGAGATGGGTGCAAACGTCCTGCACGTGAAAGCTCCTGAATTGGAAAGCTTGGGCTATATCCAAGCTCCTGGACAATCGGTGAAAAGGGATCGGACGAATTTTGCTCTGGGGTTTGTAGACCAAGCTTCCAAAGGTGGCACCTATGTTGGTCCTGGCGATTCGGTCCCGACAGGGACTCCCGCGCCTCCATCGGCCCCAGTCACCCCAGGGTCTCCATCGACACCTGCACCGGGTGACCCCGATTTCACTTCGGACGCTGCCTTTGACAGCGATGCGTGGAACAACGCAGTTGGCATCGGCAATGGAGCGGACGATAAATTTAGTGATCGCGGAGGCCGAGGCGGTGGCGATGCGGAGGACGTAGCCGGAAACGTTGAGCTTCCCTCCGAAAAGCGTGCCGAAGACCTGAGTGTGAAGGTTGACAATCGCTTGGCCGAGATGCAGGAATTAAAGGACTTGGGCTATCTTGGTTCCGAGGGCAAGTCCATGGATGGAGACGTCGATCTTGCGGCACGTTATGGCTTTGTTCCGGAAACAATCATGGATGAAACCACCCGTGGTTACTACATGGACGAAAGCGGTGGTCGGCGGAAAAGTCCTTCTGGTGGTGAGCCACGGATCATTGTTTGCGATGGTTACGGTCGCCGCTATCAAGATGTACGGGTGGTCGAGCACCTGCGTCCGATTGAAGTCAATGAAACCGCGCGCGACATGTTCTTCCGTTACTACGGCGACAACCCGTTCGTCAGTAACGCACAGGACAACCTGAGCACCTTCGCCATTGATGTCGACACCGCCAGTTATCCGATGGCGCGCAAGTATCTGGAAAACAAGAAGCTGCCGCCGCGATCGGCGATACGCAGTGAGGAGTTCCTGAACTACTTCGACCACAACCTGGCGCCGCCTCGTGAGGGTGACTTCGCCGTGCACATGCAAGCGGCACCGACGCCATTCACCGAGGGTAAGAGCAATATCTTGCTCAAGATTGGCGTCAAAGGGCGTGAGGTCAGTGGGGCGGAACGCAAGCCGTTGAACCTAGTGTTTGTGATCGACAAATCGGGTTCGATGAAGGAAAACAATCGCATGGAGCTGGTCAAGCGTTCGCTGGAACTACTGGTCGATCAACTGCGTGAAGATGATCGCGTTGGCATCGTTAGCTTTGATTCCAGTGGTCACATCGTGATGGAATCGACTGCAGGTGCCGAGCGATGGAAACTGCGGGAAGCGCTGCGCCAGATGGATCCTGGTGGATCGACGAATGCAGCCGAAGGTTTGTACC
>CAZMDZ010000024.1:0-7415 GCA_964565175.1 uncultured Planctomycetales bacterium | reverse complement strand
GGGCTACGAGATGCTGTCTCGCAACTACCAAGACGGCGCCACCAACCGAGTCATTCTGGCATCGGACGGCGTCGCCAATACTGGCGAAACCGACCAGCAGAGGATTTTGGATCGCATTGCCGACTTCACGACTCGTCAGGTTGACTTGACCACCATTGGCGTGGGCATGAACAATCACAACGATGTCTTCCTTGAGCAAATGGCGAACAAGGGCGACGGTTCCTGCCACTACGTCGATGACTTCGATGAAGCCAAACACGTCTTCATTGATCGCTTCTCGGGCACCATGCAGACCATTGCGCGTGACGTCAAAATCCAAGTTGAATTTGACAACAGCAACGTGCTGCGCTGGCGCCAAATCGGTTACGAAAACCGCTCCTTGCAGGACAATCAGTTCCGCGACGATCGTGTTGACGCCGGTGAAGTCGGTGCTGGTCATGAAATCGTGGCGCTTTACGAAGTTCAGTTGAAAAACGAATGGACTGCCGGCGCCGAAGGGAGTTTGGCTACGGTGCGCTTGCGCTGGAAGCCGGATGGTGCCGAACGTTCGAACGAAACCGGTGTCGTGCCGGCCGTCGAGCAACCGTTTGCATTCGGTTTGAATCAGATTCAGTCGGAATGGAAAGAGACTTCGGCTCACTTCCGCTTGGCTGCGGTAACCGCCCAATACGCTGAGTTCATGCGCCGCAGCTACCACGTGCGCGGCGACAGCTACGCCGTGTTGCAGGCCGCCGCCGACCGTCTAGCAGGAGAGTTGGCTGCCGATGAAAAGGTGCGCGGATTAAGCACTTTGATCACCGAAACTCGTCGCCTGGTTCAATTCCAACCGCCGTCCGACGAATTGTGGCAGTTGATTGAGCAATCGCGTCGTTTGACCTTGCTGCATCAGGAGTTGCATCACATCGAAAAGCGTAACGAAGAAACTCAAAAGCTGATGGCTGAGCTGCAAGCGCAGAATGCCGAGCTGGAAGAGCGTATTCGCCAGCATTTGGATGGCCGCAACTAAGGCTGTTACAATCTGTTTACGACCGCCCCGGGTAAAGTTACTCGGGGCGGTTTGCCGTATAACTCAATGCCATGTCCACCATGTTGATTGCAGCTGTTTTTAGCTTATTGCAGGTCGCCCCGCCACCGCCAACCGGACAAGCTCCGGTTGCCGAGCCGGAAGTCGTCATGAACCAAGAGCACCCTCAAGTCGAGGAGGCTCGGCTGGTCCGTGAGGCGCTGGACAAGTTTTTGGGCAACAAAAAGAACAAGGTCAAAACGTACTCCGGCAAGCTCAAGCGTTTTCGCCTGCATAGCGATTTTAAAAGTAGTCGCACGCCGAAAAGAGTTTTGAAGGCATGCGAAGAGGTGCTCAATACTTTCGATTGGGCGCTCGGCGAGTACCAGCCGCCTGACGTCACCCGCTGGGTTCGAGATGACCATCCGTTTGAAGTCATCATGATTCAAAAGGAAGAGGTTTATCTCAACTTGATTGATGAAATATTAGCGGTTGCGCCCGAGCGCCTTCATCCGTATCTGAACTCAGTCAAGAGAGTCACTGGCTTCACTCTCTATCCAGCCAAGTTGACCGTTTACTACAACGATGTCAAAGTTCAGGCCGAAGCCAAGCTGGACCAGTCGACAGCGCATAACATTGCCCATCTGGAGCTGCACCGCCGCTACAACTACTTGCCGCTTTGGTTTGCAGAAAGCGTTGCCTGCGCGGTTGAAGAAATGACCTTCGGTGAAATCTGGGCAAACTGGAACCGCGATGGCTTTGTCATGCGTTCCTCGCATGCTGGTTGGCGCGGCGCTCCAACACAAAATACCGTGAAGACTCTTGAGCTTGCTCGGCTGTGGAGCTACTCCGCCAATCCTTACGAAGATGACATGGCACATTTGGGCTACGCCTTCGCCGTGTTTGCGCTCGAGTCACAACCCCAATTTTTTCATCACTTTGCGCTTGGCATGCAGGGGCTTTATGACAAGTATCCCGAGCAAGGTGGCCAATATAAGTTGGATCCAAACGATGCCAAGGAATTGGCTGCCAGCGCATTTGAAGGCGACCTTCAACAAGCTCTGCGCGAATATTGGGAAAAGGTACCTAAGGCACCCAAGGTGACCAAGAAGCGCAAAGTCGACCTAGGCGTGCAAAAGGCAGAATAGCTTCACAATCAAAGCCTATTCTTCGCTGGTATCGACTGGCACTGTGGGGACCGCCGTGACCTCTTTAAGCTCGGTCAACTGTTCGCTCTCTTGGCCGTGCACAATTAGCTTGGTGATCTCGCGACCTTTGGGTAGCAAACGTGCGTTAAAACTGCTGGTTGCTTGGTTGTAGGTCTTGGTCGTCGCCTCCAGCTTTTTGCCCAAGTTTTCTAAGTAGACGGCAAACTTGCGCACCCGGCTATGCAATTCAACCCCGGCATCTTTAATCTTCTGAGCGTCCTGGGAAACGCTTTCATTGCGCCAAACCAACTGAACGGTTTTTAGCAGAGCTAGCAACGTAACCGGCGTCGCAATCAACACCTTCTTTGCCAAAGCCTCTTCTTGCAGCTGGGGGAAACGTTGGAATGCGGCATCTAGGAAGTGGTCGCCGGGCAAGTAAAGAACGGTGAAGTCAATCCCACCCTGAACGTGTTGCGCGTAATCTTTGCCACCCAAAGTGCGCACATGCTGACGCACATCCTGCGCATGCTGGGCCAAGTGCGCCGCCTTTTCCTCTTCGTCGCTCGCGTTGACGTAATCCATATATGCCGCCAGCGAAACCTTAGCATCGATGGGAATAAACTCCTTGCCGGGTAAACGCACCAACAAATCCGGACGCAAGCCGTCATGCCCTTTGGCGCTTTGCTCTTGAAAGTCGCAGTATTCGACTAAGCCTGCAATTTCGACCAAGTTGCGCAGCGTGGTTTCGCCCCACTGCCCGCGAGCCTTGCTGCTGCCGCGCAAGGCGGTGGCCAGCGATTCACTTTGACTACGCAGCGCCACCGTTACCTTGGACAGATCGTGCAACTGCTGGCCGAGCGAACCAATGGCTTGGGCGCGTTGCTTCTCCAGTTCATCGGTGCGTTCGCGCAAGTCTTTCAACGACTGATCCAGCGGCTTCAGCTTTTGCTCGGCACGCTGCAAAAAGTCGGTCTCTTGCTTTTTCAGATTGGCGTCGGCGTGCAGACGGAATTTTTCGCCCAGTTGATCAGCCAGTTGATTGCCCAACTTTTGCAGCTGCTCCTGGTAGGTGGTGCGCAGTTTTTCCAGTTGCCCATTCAGGTCGGTCAACTGCTGAGAACGCTCGGCCATATTCTTTTCGGCGGCCTCAAGTTTGGCCCTGAGTTGGGACTCCGACGCCGCCCGATCTACCTTGTGTGCCGAAAGTTCCGCGGCGGCCTCGGCCTGCAGCTGGCTGAGTTCGGCCGCTGTCTGCTCGCGCTGGGCAACGAGGTCGGCCTCGGCTTGGACTCGCAGCCGTTGCTGTTCGTCGCCATTGCCCCTGGCCGCAGCCAGTCGTCCGCGTAGAGCCAGGGCACAAGCGCCCGCGCCAACGATGAGGCCGATGAAAAGTGCAAGGTATGGATCCAAGATGGGGTCGAGTTTAGCACTTTGCGAGACCCGGCTAGATCTCACCTGGACCGCCATCGGCGGGTCCGCTCCGAAATGGTGCAATCCACCAGTCTGAACGGCTAAACTGGGCCACACTAGGAGTTCGCCATGTTAGCCCTGACCCTGACCGCACTACTTTCTTTGACCTCGGCCCAGAGCCAGACCCAGGAGCCGCAAGCGGCGGTGGTCGCGGCTGGCCAGACTGCCGAGATTCGGCCTTTTTACGACCGCAAGACGCCGGTGCTGCTCAAGCTCGAGGCGGGCACGCCGCTCAAAGTCGTCCACCAGAATGTGCCTTGGTCGCGCGTTCAAGTACCCGGTGGATTGGTGGTCTGGGTGCATAAGGATTTCGTCAAAATGGATGGCACGATGGCGGTGGTGCAGACTTCGCGGCTACGCGCCCGGCCGATGCCGTCCACCGCAGCGACCTCTCATCCGGTTGGCAAGCTGAAAAAAGACCAGCGGCTGCCGGTTTTGGACCGCAAGGATGACTGGTTAAAGGTGCTGGCGCCTGAGGATTTGGGTGCTTGGGTGCCGTCGAAAGAATTGAAGTTGTACGACAGCACGCCCGCGGATTGGGAAGAGCAATGGAGTGCTGCAGCTTCCAAGCGCAAGAATTCGATTTTGGCGACCGCTAAGCCGGTGGTCATCGACGATGCCCAGAAGGGCGAAAAGGAAACCGTCGACAAGCAAGATGGTGACAAGGCGACCGACAGCGATCACTCCAAACAAGAGGAGTCCAGTCGTCAGTCCTCGTCAAGCAGTGACAGCGCAGCTGCTAGCCAGGCGGATTCCAGCAAAGATTCCACGAGCTCGACCAATCCCGTTGATCCTCTAAGCGCAGCATCCTCGCCGCGTGAGCCAGGTCCGGCGAAATCACCGGTGCTGAAGAAGTTGGTTGCGCCAGCGGCCTACGACAAAGACGTGCAAGCTGCCCTGCGTACCGCTCGAGCCAACTTGGACGAGCACGCCAAAGAGGTCACCTCGGAACCCATTCGTTTTTCCGGCCCGGTGTTGGAAAACTGCGAGTGGGTCTTCACCGAGGTCATGCTTAACCTGAAAGACGCCGAGACCCTGGCCCAAGCCCGGCTGGGCCTCACTCGCGCCGACGCTCTCCGCCGCTTCCATCAGTCTGCGATGGACGCGCAGCAGCGCAAACACGACTTGCAAAAAGATCTGGCTAGTCAAAATGCCAGTGCCAAGGTGAAGAAGGATCAACAGATCATTCCTGAAGGGGGCACCGGTACCTACGCCTGGGTGGGGCACCTGCAATATCGCCCGCATCAGTATCCGCAAACTCCATTTGTAGTCGTGCGCGGCAAGCGAGAAGTGTTGATGCATAGCTTTGACGGTCGTTACTACTTGAAGGATTTCCTCGGCCGCGAAATTGCGGTGCGCGGAACTTGGCGACCGACCCAAGCGGACTCCAAACTCAAGGTCCTCTCCGTCGAAGAATTGCGCGTGCTGCCGCGCGCAGGCCAGGAAGACTAAGCCTAAATGTCCGCCGCCCTCGTCACCGCAGCGGCACTTGCGGTTTATTTGCTCGGCTACCGTTTCTACAGCGGTTGGCTGGCGCGGAGGGTGTTCCAGCTGGACGGAGAGGTTCGCACTCCGGCGCACACGCTAGAGGACGGGGTCGATTATGTGCCCACTCGACCCCAGGTCCTCTTCGGTCATCACTATGCCTCGATCGCCGGATTGGCGCCGATGCTGGGCCCGGCGGTGGCAGTGTTTTGGGGTTGGTTGCCAGCTTTATGTTGGGTGGTGTTCGGCGCGATTCTGATTGGCTGCGTGCACGATTTTTCGGCCTTGGTTTTAAGCGTCCGCCATCAAGGGAAAAGCATCGGCACTCTTTGCGAGGACATCCTCGGCCCGCGCGCCAAAGCTCTGTTTTTAGCGCTGATCTTTTTCGGTGTTTCGCTGGCGATGGGGGTGTTCGTTTACGTCATCACCCTGCTCTTTTCATGGGGGGAAGATTTCAACCCAGAGGTGCTGAGTCAATCCACCACCAGCTTCCCGGAAGCGGCGATGCCATCCGCAGGCTTGATGGTGTTGGCAATGGGTGCTGGCTACCTGCTGTACGTCAAAAAAGTTCCGCTGCTCAAAGTGACGGTGCCCGCATTCCTCGGTTTGCTGGGTTTGATTTACCTTGGCTATCTCAACCCAACCATCGGCGTTAGCAGCGCCGAATTCTGGCCAAGCACCAGCAACTGGGTTTGGATCCTGCTGGTTTACGCCTATCTCGCCAGCGTGCTGCCGGTGTGGTTGCTTCTGCAAGCCCGAGACTTTTTAAACTCGCTGCTGCTCGGCCTGGGCTTGCTGCTGATGTACTCAGGTTTTTTCCTGCTCGGCCCAACCTTCGACGCGCCTGCCATCAACCCTAATCCGGTCGGCGCGCCACCGATTTTGCCCTTTGTTTTCATCACCATTGCCTGCGGCGCGGCGAGCGGCTTTCACTCGCTGGTTGGCAGCGGCACCACCGCCAAGCAACTGGATCGTGAAACCGACGCCCGCGCGATTGGCTACGGCGCGATGATCGCCGAATCGTTGCTAGCCCTAATCGCTGTGCTGGCTTGCACGACCACGTTGGGCGGCAAAGAAGCTTGGGCAAAGGTATACGTCAACTGGGCAGCGGTGCAGGGGCTGGGAGCTAAGTTGGGGGTTTTTATTCGCGGCTCCGCTTCGTTCATTGAAGAGCTCGGTGTGCCCTCTGATCTGGCGGTCACGCTGGTCGCCATGGTGGTGGTTTCTTTCGCCCTAACCACCTTGGACTCGGCGACCCGGTTGTTGCGCTTCAACATCGAAGAAATCGGTGATTCGCTGCTGCGTTTTCCTGGCCTACGCCTACCCGGTTTGCTGCTCCGCAACCGATTCTTGGCCACAGCTTGCGCATGCTTATCGATCGCCTTTTTCGCCACCTATAAAATTGAAGGTAAACCCGCGGGTTTAGTGCTGTGGCAGCTCTTCGGAGGCACCAATCAACTGATCGCTGGCCTCGCTCTGCTGACGGCAACGGTTTATCTCAAGCAACGCCAGCGAAACTATTGGCCATTGGCAATTCCCGCGATCTACATGATCGTGATGACGCTTTACAGTTTGAGTCTTAAGTTAATCGACTTCAAAGCCCAAGAGCAGTGGTTGTTGTTTGGGTTGGCCCTCGCTTTGGTTGGCATTGCGGTTGGCGTTGGCTATGAATCGATTCGCGCTTTGCGCGCGCCGGTGAAAGTTGAATCGAGCTAGCTGACTCGAACGGAGCTAGCTGGACTCGAACGCCCTTCAGCTCCAAGCTCCCATAGTGCCGACTGACTTGAGCCTAAACCGTTTTCCCAGGTAGGTAGGTGGGCAGAATCTTTCGCCGCAATAGGTCGAAGGTGCCGTCGGCGATGGCGGTGCGCATGCGACCCATCAGCTTTTGGATGTAATGCACGTTGTGCAAGGAAACCAAGAGTGGAGGCAGGAGTTCTTTGGCTTTGAAGCCAGCTCGGAGGGCGCCGCGCGGCACTCCTGAAATGCAGCCTTGGCAATCGCAGTTTGGGTCGAGAGGGCGTGGGTCATCTTTAAATTTGGCGTTCAGTAAATGCATGCGCCCTTCATCCACCAGCGCAGTGCCGAAACGCCCGGCGCGAGTGGGAAAAACGCAGTCAAACATGTCGATGCCACGAGCCACACCTTCCACCAAGTCTTGCGGCGTGCCGACTCCCATTAGATAACGCACTTTGTCGGCGGGAAGATGCGGACTGCTGTGTTCAATCGCCGTCATCATCGCGTCGTGCCCTTCGCCAACGCTGACGCCGCCGATGGCGTAACCATCAAAATCCATCGCCACCAATTCC
>CAZMDZ010000023.1:1122-19883 GCA_964565175.1 uncultured Planctomycetales bacterium | reverse complement strand
AATCGGTCAGCGGAGTGACTTCGGTGCTGCCCACCAAAGGAATGACGGTGACGGTGCCGCCGGTCGGGGTCAGCACAATGTCAGTGGCAAAGTTGCCGACGCCATCAACGGTGAACGAAGGGGTGTCCGAGGTGTATTCCGCATCATCAATGTAAATCGTTGCCAGTGGTGGCAACCAGCTCCAGATGTTGGGTACTTCAGCCTTAATCCGGGCAGGAACGGTGTACATGGTGCCGCCATTAACATCGCCAGTTGCGAACGGGCCGCCTCCAGGAGTCAAAATCACGTCGATGGTGCCGTCCATGTCAAAGCGCGGCGGGCGTCCAGCAATGCGACCCTGACTGGAGTCGCCGCTGAAGTTGAAATTGCAGGTGTTGACGTCGAGGTCCAGTGAATACTGGGTCTGTGCAGAAGCGTCGGCGGAGAAACCGCCCACTGCCAGCAACGAAGTAATGGCAAGGATGCGAATGGTCTTCATCATGGTTTTACGGGGAGAAGTGATCCAGGGGGACTTCTATCCTAGCAGATCGAATGAATAGTCGACGATCAGCGGTGAATGGTCTGAAAAGCGCTCATCCTTGTAAACCCATGCTTTGGTGGCGGATGCCCCCAGTTTGGGAGTGCAGATTTGGTAATCAATCCGCCACCCAGTGTTGTTGGCCCATGCTTGGCCGCGATTGGACCACCAGGTGTAGCACTCGCCTTCGGCTTCTGGATGGAGCTCGCGATACGCATCGGCCCAACCGGATTCAGCCAAAACCTTGTCCATCCAAGCGCGCTCTTCAGGCAGGAAGCCAGAATTCTTTTGGTTCCCCCGCCAGTTCTTCAGGTCGATTTTGCGATGGGCAATATTCCAATCGCCGCATACGACGACGTGTTCCGCTTGTTGCCGCTGCTGCTCCATCCACGCCAAAAACGCATCCATAAACTTGTACTTAAAGTCCTGCCGCGGATCGCCAGAGGTCCCCGACGGCAAGTAAAGACTGACCACTCGCAAATCTCCATAATCCGCCGTCACCACCCGACCCTCGGCATCAAACTCCGGTACACCCATGCCAACGTGGATTTGCTCGGGCTGCTTCTTAAAGTAAAGCCCAACCCCGCTGTAACCGGGCTTTTCCGCTGGTAGGTAAAACGCATCCATGCCGCCAGGTTGGCGCATGGCTTGGGTCAATTGATGATCTTGAATGCGGATTTCCTGCAAGCAGATCACATCGGCGTCGGCTTGCGCGACCCAATCCAAGAAACCTTTGCGGACGGCGGCCCGCAGGCCATTGACGTTGACAGAGACGATACGCATGCGTGTGACTTGGTGGCGAGTACGACGGCGTCGTTTGGTGGCCTAAGCTGTAGGGCAAGGAAGGCCCAATTCCGCCAGTTGTTTTTCAATTTGCGGTTGCCAACCTCGGTTGGCCGCAGGACTCGCGGGGCTGGGGTGCAAAATGGTGGCGGTTGGCACATCCATACCCTTCAAAGCGAGCTTGGCGCGTTGCTCGGCGAAGCGGCCGATGCCGATCACTCGATTGGGTTGCAACTCCTCCACAAAACGGCGCAGGGCGGCGTCGCAAGCGTCGAACAGTGGCTTCTTTTCCTCTGCCGGTAACTTGTCTGGAGTGCGATTGCGGCCGCTGTCTTCCAGGAAGGCTAGTGGGCAGAAGTTGTAGACAAAAAACTGGCGGAAGAAGCGGGTGGGGGTGCGGTATCGCTGTTCGGCCCAAGCCCAAAGACGTCGGCCTGAAACTTCTGAGCGCGAGCAATCCAAGCCCAAGATTGGCCGTTTTTCGTGTTGTTCTTTCGGCGCTTGCACCTTGCCACGAATCTTCAGCCATTCGCGCACCGCCGCCACTTCACCGAAGGGTACACCGGTTTGGGCCATACCCCACGGCCCTGGGTTCATCCCCAAAAGCAGAGCGTCGGGCTTCGGCTTGGCGAGGTCGAGAAAGGCGTGATGAAGTTCACGAGCGTATCGCAAGGGGTTGTAAACCCAAGCAACGGGGGGTGCGAAATCCATGCCGTCGACCTGGTCGGCCAGCTCATCGCTGATCTGCTTGAGGTGCATCGCGGGAGTGTACGCTAGCGGTCATGGAACGCGTACTGGAACCAGAGGTCATGGACACGGTGGAAGAAGCGGCGGCTTACGACGCCATGGACCACAGCGAGGCCAACCAAAATTTTGTCCATCGCTTGTTGGAGCTCGAGGCGGACGGGTTGATCTTGGACATCGGCACTGCACCCGGCACCATTCCGTTGCTGCTGTGCTCCCAGCAGTCGACTTGCCGCGTGGTGGGGGTGGACCTATCCGCCGAAATGCTGAAGCTTGCCGAACAGCATCGGATGGCGAGTGGCTACGCCGAGAGGGTCAGTTATCAAACTGCCGATGCCAAGGGTTTGGATTTCCCTGACGCCAGCTTTGATGCGGTCTGTTCCAACACCATCCTCCATCACATTCCCGACCCGCGTCCCTTTCTGGCCGAAGCGTGGCGAGTGCTGAAACCTGGAGGCGTCTTTTTGATCCGCGATCTCTTTCGACCCGCAACTGCCGAACAAGCTCAGGGCCTGGTGGACCTCCACGCGGCGGACGAGGGACCCGCTAGCCGCCAACTTTTTTATGACAGCTTGTGCGCTGGGCTCACTCCGGAAGAATTGAAAAATGCTGCCAAAGAGGCGGGTTGTGGCAATTTTCAGGTTGTCATCGATTCTGACCGGCATATGTCCTTGCAGACCAATCGCAAGGCTTAAACTAAGGCACGATTCAATGCTCTCGGGTTTGGATCGGGCTTCCTCCAGCTGTTCGATAGTGAACAGAGAGCGCGGACTCGCGCATTTCCCGGACTTGGGCGGCTGAGCTATGCTGGTACAGCATTTGCGGTCCTTCCCTAAGGTCCCCGCGTGATCCCCCACGCAACAGCCAAGAATGAAGACAATGGCGAGCAAAATTCTCTCAAATCTGAGCACCGCCGGCCTGGTCGGTGCTCTGCTGCTAGTCCCCGGTTGTGGAGGCGGTTCTGCCTCGAACACTGGCGGCCAGGGCAATAATGGCAACTTTTTGGTGGAATCCACCAACATGGGCGATGGAGTCACTTGGCAGCTGAACAAGCTAATCCAACTGACTTTCAATAACCCCGTCGACATGGATAGCGTTCACTTCGGCACGGTCCTCTTCGCTTCCGGCGACGTGACCCAGCCCGTGACCGGTTCCTTCGAAGTGGATGCCGAGGACAACCGCACGGTTTACTTCCGTCCAACCTGTCCTACCGCCAACGACAACTCCAATGGTGGATTTTTGCCAGGCGGCAAAACCTACACCATGACCATTCCGACCTCGACCAAATACGGGGCGGAAGTGTTGCGTGACATTAAGGGGCGTTCTTTGGCCCAAGGCTTTTCGCGGACTTTCCGCACTCCAACGGGTGCCGGTTCCAGCCTCTTCCTCGATTACACCAATGGCCCTCCGAAACTTCGGGATGCCAACCCAATCGAGTGGCCAGAGGGCTTGAACTTTTACAACGATCCGGACCCATCGATTCGTTTCTACTTCAATCAGGCAATCGATGCTCGCAACCTGAACTTGAACCTGCAGAACTTGTACATCCTCTTCGCTGATGGGGAAATCGGCACCGCTAACGAGGACGTCTTCCCGATTACCAACAAGCTGCCAGGGTCGATTCGAATCGAACAAAACTGTGTTTCGACGGGCGCCATCGTTCTCTTTGAGGTCGCTGGCTTACTGCCGCCGAACCGAAAGTTGCAACCCGTGATCAAGCGCGAGTTCACTGACATTGCAGGTCAAAGCAACTTCACTGACATTGAGCCCGCGACTCATTCGACGCCGACCTTGGCTGTAGCGCTGAATGACTCGGGCACCGACTGGTCCACCAAAGAAGTTCCCGACGAATTCCAAGAGTTCTTTGATGGCTCGACCGAAATTGATCTGACAACTGCTTTGCCTTTGCCCGGCGCCTCTTTCGAAGATGGTTATGTGCAGGCCAACTTTGACTTCCCTGGCGTCTTCACGACCAAGGATTTCTACATCGACTCGGATTCTGAAATCACGACGGATTCTCAGTCCTTCTTTACTGATACAGCCAACACCACCCACACCATTCTCAATGGTGTCATTAACTGCCGAAACTTTGTCCTCGATGCCGGAGCTGAGTTGCGTGCTCGCGGAGGCAATCCGCTAGTAATTTACGCCTCTGGTAGCGTCACTATCGATGGCAAGATCAACGTTTCTGGAAACAACGCAGTTTGGCCCACTGGCCTGAACTCGCCGCAACGCCCCGAGGGTGGTGCCAAAGGCGAGTGTGGCGGTGGAGCTGGTGGCACATCTTCTCAAGAGGTCTTCCAAGAAACCTTCCGCGGCTCCTCGGGCGCGGGTGCTTGGGGCTTTGCCGGTAGTGGCGGCCAAGGCGGAGAAGGCGGTTTCAATCAAGAGGCTGGCAACGCCGGTAGCTACAACAAGGAGTGCGTCAGTAACTGTGCTGCTGGTGGTGGCGGTGGAACCTTTGCTTTGACCGATAGCGTTTCGATTTATTGGACGCGTTGGAAAGAGAAAGATCGCATGCCGAGTGTGGACCGCAACTACTCGATGGACCACCGTTTGAATTGGAACACTGCAACCGATCCGCAGTTATCCGGTACCCGCTTCGTATACACCGTTTCCGGTGGCGAAGCTGGCATTCGCGGCAGTAGTTGGGGAACCACCGAGACCGATGACCAAAAGATCGTTGGTGTCTTTGGCATGGAAGATGAAAGTCCAGACTTCATTTACGACCCGCTAACCGGCGAAGCTCAAGATGGTTGGAAGCACGGCAGTGGCGGCACTTTCAACCAAAGGTTTAGCACTCCATGGACCGATCCGATTGGTGACCCGAACCCGTTCTCGAACGATACCGACGGCATGACCGTGGCGGTTGACGACATGAACGATTACCCGCGTATGTTGGGTCACCCAACTCGTGGCGCAGATGGTGGTCTTGCTGGCCCTTCGATTTTCTCGAACGATGGCTCGACTGCCAACGACTTCTGGGGCGCTCGGGTGAACAACGATGGCTCGGTTACTTCGGGTGAATTGTTGATCCCATGGGCGGGTGCCGGTGGTGGCGCTTCTGGTGACATGGTGATTTATTGGCGTACCGGTCCAAGCGGAGACAAGGATCCGCTGGAAGATGTCTTCCCGGAACCGAACTTCCCGAACGGTCAAATTGCCAAATACCGCAAAGGTGCTCCAGGTGGCGGTGGTGGTGGTCAAGTCTTGATCATGTCCATTGGTGACATCGTCATCGGATCATCGGGCAAGGTTCACGCGCGTGGCGGAAACGGCATGGGCGGTGAATCGATTGGCTGGACCTACGGTCAGGTCAGTGGATCCGGCGGTGGCTCAGGTGGCCACATTGTTCTTAGTACCGCCTCGAAGTTGGATTTGTCGGCAATCGACATTACTGACAGCACCCAGGCGGGCGACCAAAATTGGACGATCGCAGACAAGGACTACTACGAAATTCCAATCTCAGGTGTTTACTTCACCGAGGTATTAAATGCCGTAGGTGGTCGTCGTGGTTGGGCCATGTCGGCGGTTAATAACGCTGACCTCGGCACTGGCATGAAGGATGACGGCAACGAAACTTACGCCGTCGGTCGTGGTGGTGCGGGTGGCAATGGCGTGGTCCAAATTCACGTCCCAGAGCCGACTACCGACATCCTGTGGCCTTCCTCAAAAGACACCGAGATTAAGGACTACCTGCATAACGGCGACGTCATCAACAACGACCTCGATCGTGATCGCCTGGAAGAGATGCTGCGAATCTTTGCTGCACCAAAGCCGTATGCACTGGTTCCATTCTTCTCTGCGCGTTCGATGTTCCGAAGCAAGTGGATTGACACCGGTTTGGCTGAGCTTCGTCAACCTTCCACAGGTTTGGGAGTCGATTACCCTGACTACAACAGCTCCGTGCTGGCCATGATGGGTGTCAACACCTCGACAGGGAACATCAACACGACTTCCGGAATGGTGACTGCGCTGACAGCCATCACTTCGGGCTCGAGTGCTAGTTTGACTTTGTTCGAATTTGAGGGTCGCATTGCAAACGCGTCGAGCACCTTTGCCGGAATCGAGCACTTCTTGTTGCAACCTAATTTGTTGCGTGGATACGGCTTCCAAGCCAACAGCGCGACGACTGCCACCCGAACAGTGGTCAGTGCGGCTTACAACTCGACCACCGACACCCTGACCTTGCTCACTGATCCTGCCGACGGCTCGTTGCTGGTTGGCGCTGGTGCCAATTGGGCAATCCAACCGCGGTTCTTCCGCATGGCTACCAGTGGTTTGAATGATGCACTCCCAGATAGCGCTACGGTGCGCATTCAATTCCAGGGAGCTGAAGAGTCTGGCGCAGGCACAAACGAGCCCGGTACACCATTCCCGGATACCAATACTTGGACCTCCGACCTGAGTCAGTTGGAAGGCCAGCGGTTCATTCGCTACCAAGTTTTGTTCAACATCGATGCAGAAAGTACTGGCGTAGATCTGACGACTCCGCGTCCGTTGATGTCGTACTTCAAGGTTCCGTTTACCTGGTAAGAAGTACGCTTCGTCCTGAACTGCCTCTCACCGCTGGTGAGGGGCAGTTTTTTTGTAGTACCTAGTTCCGAGTGAGCGGCTCCGCTCAGGTTTTACTCTGTATCGGTCGGTTACCTATAGAACAAGGTTTGCATAGATCGTGGTGATGAATATCTGCGGGTTCATCAAGTTCTCTCATTTTTGGAGGCGTCTTGTGAGCCGAACCCCGTTTTTTTTCGCGCTAACTTTTTGCGCGTTGCTCCCAATCCTTTCCTGCGGCAGTGGCGGAAGTGCCCGTGCAGGTGCCGAAAGCCAGGGCAATTTTTTGCTCGAGTCATCCAATCTTAAGGATGGCGCGGTTTGGCAGTTGAATAAGCTGATTGAGCTCAAATTCAATAACCCTGTCGACATGGATACCGTTCATTTTGGAACGATCCTTTTTCATTCCAGTCAGACCAATCAACCCGTCACAGGCTCCTTCGAAGTCGATGCCAGTGACCCGAGTTTGATTTACTTTCGGCCAACCTGTCCAACCTCGGAAGCGAACAGTAATGGCGGACTGATGCCAGGTGGCATGGCCTACACCATGACCTTACCTACTGATAGTCGTTACGGAGCAACCGTGCTTCGAGACCGTGAGGGCCGCGCCCTTCAAAAGGGATTCGTACGAAGCTTCGCGGTTCCGGTGTGGAATGGCCTCAAGGGTTGAACTTTATGAGCGACCGCGGAGCAGTGATTCGATTTCCGTTTAATCAAGCGATTGATGGACGAACACGCAATTTGAATTCCGACAACATCTATGTGCTTTTCGCCGCTGGCGAGATCGGTACCGCCGAAGAGAATACCTTCCCACTTCAAAATAGGATGCCAGGGAATTTGGTGTTGGAAAGTAACTGTGCTCGTGACGGCTCGGTGGTGGCGTTAGAAATTGCAGGCGTTCTACCTCCCAACCGCAAGTTGAAGGCAGTCGTGTCTCGCTACTTCGTCGACCTTGGCGGCCAAACCAACCCGTCCAACTTAGAGCCCATTCCTTATCAAACGCCTAGCTTGGCCGAGGCTTTGAATTTGCCAACAGTGGACTGGTCAACCACCGCAGTTGCCGATGAAATCCAAGAATTCTTTGATCGTTCCACCGGCCTCGATCTGATGGACCCTTTGCCCTTGCCGTTGGCCGATGTGGAAGATGGTTATGTGCAGGCCGCCTTGGGATTCCCGGGCGAATTTACAACCAAAGATTTTGTTTGGACGGAGGATCTGGTTGAAGTTCGAACCAGTTCGACGGCATTTGTCACCGATTCCTCCAATACTGTTCACACCATCAGGAGCGGCATCTTGAACTGACGCAATTTCTATTTGGCGGCCGGCAGTGAGGTTCGTGGCGTCGGCGAAAACCCTTTGGTGATTTACGCCAGCGGTGATGTGGTCTTGGAGGGCGTGATCAATGTCTCTGGCCACCACGCTCAATGGCCAACTGGGTTGGGTTCGCCAAATCGCGCCGAAGGTGGTGCAGCGGGTGAATGCGGTGGCGGCCGGGGAGGAACCTCGTCGCAGCAAACCGACCGTGAAACGTTGCGCGGATCCTCTGGCCAAGGCGCATGGGGATTTGAAGGTGCTGGCGGTCAGGGTGGCGAAGGCGGTTTGAATCAGCAGGAGTTCGTCAACAATACGAATGACACCAAGGAGATTGTCTGTAACACTGCGGCAGGGGGTGGAGGTGGTACCTTTACCTTGACCGAAAACGTTGCGATTTATTGGCCGCGGTGGACGCAAGAAGATCGGATGGAAGCGATCGATCGCAATTATTCGATGGATCACAACTTGGGTTGGAATTCGGCTACGGATCCGCGATTGCCTGGTCCAAGGTTCGTCTATACCGTGCGCGGTGGGGAGGCCGGTGTACGCGGCAGTTCGTGGGGGTCCGCTGAGACGGATCCAACTCGGCCCAATGGTGTATACGGGTTGGAAGATTTGCAGGTGGACTTGCTTTTTGATCCCGAGACTGGCTTGAGCCAGGACGGTCATAAAGACGGTAATAATCAAACGATCAACGAACGCTTTAGCACTGCTTGGGATGACCCCATCAATCAACCAAATCCATTGAGCAATGACATCCTTGGCGGCCAAACTTTGGTGGCCGACCAAGAGAATCTTCACCCACGATTACTCGGCCATCCGACGCGCGGTGCAGATGGTGGTTTTGGTGGACCGACCGTTTTTTCCACCGATGGTTCGACGTCGAATGACTTCTGGGGAGTTCGGGTGAACAACGATGGCTCGGTAACCAAAGGCGAGCTGCTTGCTCCTTGGGCTGGCGCCGGTGGTGGTGCATCGGGCGACATGATTCTTTACAACCGAGGCGATGGTGGCAACGACCCAGTTGTGGAGTCCTTCCCTGATCCGGCTTTCCCCAACGGCACCATTTTTGCCTACCGCAAAGGTGCGCCTGGCGGTGGTGGCGGCGGTCAAATCATGATTTTTGCCTTGGGCGATATTGCGGTGGGAGCCGAAGCCCAGGTTTTGGCCAAAGGCGGCAATGGCGTCGGTGGTGAGTCAATGGGCTGGACCCGACGGCAAGTGAGTGGCTCGGGCGGCGGTTCCGGCGGGCACATTGTGATTGGAACGGCGTCTAAGTTGGATCTGTCGGCGGTTGAAGTCACCAACGGCAACCAAGCCGGCGATTTGGATTGGACCATTCAAAACGATGGCTATTACGAATTGCCAATCTCAGGCGCTTATTTCAGTGAGGTGTTTGTCGCCGTTGGCGGTCGTCGCGGTTGGGCGATGTCAGAGGTCAACAATACGGACCTGGATGGCGATGGCGACACCGATTGGGATGGCAACGACACTTACGCCATTGGCCGCGGTGGAGCTGGCGGGAATGGGTTGATTCAAATCCACGTTTCGAATCCCGCTGCAAACATTCTTTGGCCGAACGCCGTCCAAGAGGAAGTTGAAAACTACTTGCACCACGACGATCCCGGCAACAACCCAGCGGACATGGATCGGGTCGAGGAAGTTCTTCGAATTTTCGCCGCCCCTCAACCCTATGCCTTAGTGCCGACCTTCTCGTCGCAATCGATGGTGCGCAGCAAGTGGGTCGACACCGGCGTTGCCGAAATTCGTCAACCCGATACCGGAAGTGGGGTCGATTATCCGAACTACGCCAACCCGGTTTTCCGCTTGCGAGGGATTCATCCCCAAACTGGGTTGGTCGAAACGGATGGCGGCATGGTCAGCGAACTACTCGCATTAGTCTCTGGGGCGACCAGTGGCTTGGTCATGCATGATTTTGAGGTGCATATTCCAAACGCCAGTCAAAAGTTCCAGCAACATTCACATCTGCTTTACCAACCTACGTTGCTGCATGGCTACAGCTTTTTGCCCGATAAACGCCGCAGCCAAGGCCGAACCGTGGTCGGCGCTGCTTTCAACCAAAGCACAGATACCTTGATCTTGCTTACCGATCCCGCCGACGGCGAGGTGCCGGTCGGCGCTGGCACCGACTGGGCGCTGCAACCGCATTTCTTCCGTGCCGGGCACGCCGTTTCCCGGGACCAACCTCTGGACTTCGGATTTGAGCACGCTCGAAGGCTATCGTTTCCTGCGCTACCAAATCACTTTCGACTTAGACGCAGATAGCAATGGCCTAGATTTATCTTCGCCGCGACCGAAGATGAACTACCTCAAAGTTCCGCTTGAGTGGTAAGCAACACCACGGCAAAAACGTCGATGTATTCCCGGTCCGTGTCGACGCCCTCAAGGGTTTTTCCTTTGATGTTGACGCGGTCCACCGGCAATCCAAGCCAGGAGGACAAATTGCTCCGAATGGCAGCTCGATGCGGCCCGATTTTGGGGCGGTCGCAATGCACGGTGAGGTCTAGCGACAACGGCTGCATAGATTGGGCTTTTAGGCGGGCGAGCACGTCGGCGAGCAGGTCGACCGAGGATGCGTCCTTCCACTGTGGGTCCGTGTCGGGGAATAAGGTGCCGAGGTCTTCTAAACCTGCAGCGCCGAGCAGTGCGTCGCAAACCGCGTGCAGAACGGCATCGGCGTCGGAGTGGCCAAAGGGGCCGACTTGGCAATCGATGGTTACGCCGCCGAGGATGCAGGGGCGGCCATTGACCAAGCGATGCCGGTCGGTGCCGAGGCCAATGCGGGGGGCGGATGGGGGGATAGCCATGAATTAACCCTGTTGCAATGAGGCCAACATATTTTCGGCCAAAGCCATGTCGGCGGGAGTGGTCAGTTTGAAGTTGGTGGAAGGTGCCGGAACCAGCATCGGTGCCGTGCCGACGGCCTCCAGCAGCATCGCCTCGTCGGTGGGGAGGTCGGTGCGGTGCTGCTGCCAGTTTTGGAAAGCACTCAGCAGCAGCCCGCGGTCGAAGCCTTGCGGCGTTTGCGCGCACCAAAGGTTTTCACGCGGGATGGTTTGCTCAATGCATCCACCCGGCGCTTCGCGTTTCAAGGTGTCGGCCAAAGGGTGCGCGGCGATTGCCGCCCCGTACTTGCGTGCGGCTGAAGCGACCGCCTGAATGGTGGTGGCCTGGATCAAGGCTCGGGCAGCATCGTGGACGAGGACCAGCGGGCGTTCGGCGGCTTGGCATCCATTTCGAGAAGACAGCCACCGTTCTGCGCCACCAGCAACCACCACTGAGGCGCCTAGATCAGCTGGCGTGAGTTGCCATTTGCGCTGCAACTGGTCGACGTCGGCGTCGTTCATGACCACCACAATTTGGCCGACGCAATCGCAACTAGCGAAGGCGGCCAGCGAATGAGCGAGCACCGGGCGGCCAGCCAGGGGCAGCAAAGATTTGTTGGTTCCACCCATGCGGCGGCCTTGACCGGCGGCGAGCACGACTGCGGTGACGTCGGCGTCCATGGCGAAAAGTTTAGCGCCTGATAGCATGAAGGTGTGCAGCTACGCATCTTAGGAATCGATCCGGGGACCCGCGACGTAGGCTGGGCGGTCCTCGAGGCCGGCGCCGACGGAACCCCGGTCCGTCTGGGAAGCGGTACTTTGCGGCTGGGGACATCCAAGGATCCGGTGCCTGAGCGGCTGCGTCGCCTGCGGGAAGGGCTGCTTGCCTTGGTCCAAGAGCATCGTCCGGATCAGCTGACCCTCGAGGCGGCGTTTTTCGGCAAAAATGCTCGCAGCGCTTTGCGCATCGGCGAGGCACGTGGTGTGGTCATGGTGACTTGCGCCGAACGGGGCATGAGCGTCACAGAACTGCCACCAGCGGTGGTGAAACGGCGGATTGCCGGTACCGGTGCCGCCGCCAAGGAACAGATGGCTCGTTTAGTCGCCATGCGCTTAGGGCTGGCCGAAGATCACAACTTCACCACCTTCGACGAATCTGACGCCCTTGCCGTTGCTTTGTGCGGTTTGGACTTGGATCAGCGGGCACTTACCGTTCCAGGCTTTTCGGAAATCAAGTCGCCCGCCAAGGCCAAGTCAAGATCCATGGATTTGCCTCCAGGAGCTAGTCTGCAATGAGCCAATTGAGCCCAGACAAGATTGAACATTGGATCAAGCGGCTGCTCGCTCGTCCGGCTCGAGTAGAACCCGGCATGTTGTTGCAGGCGCAGGAAATCTCGATGCGATCTAGTGCTCAGATTTCCTTGCACGGGATCGACCTGCTTGGGCGCCCTTGTTTATTCGGCTTCTTTGAGGGCCTCACCGCCGAAGCTTGGGATTGGGTGTTGGAGACCATCACCTCCTTTCGCGAGGGCATGGAAGGCACCGATCCGGTTTATCAACGTGGTCGCGAACCGCGCCTATTTTTGTTCTGCCGAGATTGGCATGTGGAAGATTTCGCTCGCTTGAGGTTTTTGAATGAGACGGTGGCGATGCGCGGCTACCGAATGAAGGATTCGGGTGGACTGGAGCTTTGCTTTCCAGCCGCAGACTCTGCTTCTTCTAGCGACTGGTTGGAAAAACTTGCGGACCGGGATCGACCATTCATCCGCCGCCTGCTCGCCGCTGCCAGTCGAGGGGATAAAAAGGTTCAAGTGCTCGGCGGCATGTGGCCACTAAACCTAGTCAATGAAGAGGGGCCTTTCGCTTCGCTCCATCAGGGAGACTCGGGCTTGTTGATGTCGGTCCCAATGGGTCTAGGGGAGTACCGAGTGCTGGATTTGAATTTGGTCCGAGCCCGCGATCTGGCAATTGACAGCGTGATGCGTCATCGGTTGCTCGGCCAAAAAAGCCTGTAACTTTTGCTTGCGCAGTCCGTCATCCTCACATGGGGAAGTCTTGCAGGGTTGAGGGCGTCACAGAAACCCGTGGCGGTTGGGAGGATTCAAGCCAAACGAACTGGCTGCCAATAAGAGTTGCGGCATTCTTGGTGTTGGTCGCTGCGCTGCGCAGTGTAGTCACTTTGCAAGTCGATCCGTTTGAGCCATGGCGACGGCTAGAGGCGCTGCCCTCTGCGAAAATCGATCTAGCTACCGCTTCGTGGGTCGAATTGGATTGGTTGCCTGGAATTGGCCAGCAAACGGCGAAGTCGATCGTCGAGCAGCGACCTCGCCTTGGTGCGCCATTGACCTTGGAGAACCTGGCTAGTTTGCCTGGTGTCGGAAAAGCCACCAGCAGTCAAATTCCTACGAATTGGGTGATACGAATGCCAATGGAGTCCACATCAGCTCAGCCGCCGCCCAAGTAGAATGCCGCGATGCAGGAGTTAGAGCCCCCGCAGCTCAATCGCATTGAGCAACAAGTTCGTCTCGCCCTAGACGAGGACCACGCTTGGCACGACGCCACCTCTAACGCTGTGGTCCCGGTGGCCGCTCAAGCTTCGGGGAGGATCGTTGCCAAGGCTCAGGGAGTGTTGGCTGGCAAAGCCTACGCCGAGGCTGCGTTTGCCCTCTGTGAGCCGGAGGGTGATTTTCACTGGGCGCAAAGCGACGGTGCCCGGGTAGAGCCCGGTACCGTGGTTTTGGAATGTGCTGGATCGGCACGCGGGCTGCTTGCTGCCGAGCGAACGGCGTTGAACTTTCTGCAGCAACTCAGCGGGGTTGCCACACTGACTGCTCAGGCGGTTGCTGTCGGCGGGGATTTGAAGGTGTTGGATACCCGCAAGACCACGCCGGGATTGCGCGACGCTCAAAAGGCAGCTGTTGTCGCCGGTGGTGGGGTAAACCATCGCCGCGATCTTGAAGATCAAATTCTGATCAAGGAGAATCACTTTGCGCTTTCTGGTTTAGAGTACGGCGCAACAGTAAGAAAGGCGGTCGAGGACGGTGGTGGCAAGATCGTCGGCGCCGAAGCCCAAAACCTAGAACAAGCGATTGCCGCCCTCGCCGGTGGCGCCTCCTACGTGATGCTCGACAACTTTGAGCGCAGCACTCTTGCCAACGGCATTCGCCAAATCCGCGATCAATTCCCTGATGCCGAAATTGAATTGAGCGGTGGCTTGCAGCCGGGGGATCTGGAATTGCTTTCTGATTGGGGAGTGACTCGGGTTTCGCTCGGGGCGCTGACTCATTCGGCACCGGCGTTGGATCTATCTTTCCTCTTCGATGAATCTGTTTCTTAAGCTCTACCGCTTACCGGCTGGAGTGCGCTGGGGGGCTTTTGCATTAGCCATTTTCGTACTTTTTGAAACATCGATGCGGGTGGGGACGCCTCCTATCGCAGGCAAGTCCACGGTCCCCTTTGACATTGAGTTCACTTACAACTTGGGCCATCAATTCCTGTACGGTTTTTTTGCCCTAACGCTGCTGCTCATTCTGCCCAAAACCACGCTTTATAAACCAGTGACTTGGCTGTGGATGCCTGGGCTGGTCATGCTGATCGGCATGTTGGACGAATGGAACCAGAGCTTCCGCAATCGCGGGAGTGGCATGAATGACGTCGGCTCCGATGTGATTGGAGCTGTGCATATTTTGATTCTGGCTTTGTGGTTTTCCAAAGCCCGCAAATCCTGGCAGACTGTACTGTTGATTAGTACCCAGGTTTGGATTGGTGTTTCGTGGAACCTAGTGGTGGTTTACGCCGCAGATCCACCCCTGCCGTTTTTCCCTGTTGGGGAATGACCCTGAGAAAATGACCCAAACTCACGACCGTTACGTTTCTCCTTTGGCCGCTCGCTACGCCAGCCCGGCGATGCAGGAGAACTTCTCTTACCGCCGGCGCAGCTTGATTTGGCGAGATCTTTGGATCGCTCTGGCCGAAGCAGAGAAGAACCTCGGCCTGGATATCAGCCAACAGCAGGTTGATGAGCTCAAGCAGGCGCGGGAAGACATCGACTTTGATCGGGTGGCCGATTTGGAACGGCAGCTCCGCCACGACGTGATGGCTCATGTGCATGCCTATGGCGAGGTCGCTCCAGCCGCCAAGCCAATCATTCACCTCGGCGCCACCTCTTGCTATGTGGCCGATGGTTCGGACCTCATCCAAATGAAGGAGGGCTTGCTCATCCTTCGCGATCGCTTGGTCGCCGCCATTCGCGCACTGGCCCAATTTTGTGATGAGCAAAAGGCGCTGCCCATTTTGGGCTTCACTCACTTTCAGCCAGCCCAGCCAGTAACCTTGGGCAAACGTGCCAGCCTTTGGTTGCAGGACTTCCTGCTCGACTTGGAAGAGCTGGATCGTTTGATTGACATCCTGCCTTTCCGCGGCGTCAAAGGAACTACCGGAACCCAGGCCAGTTTTCTGCAATTATTCGACGGCGATCACAACAAGGTTCGCCAACTCGAAGCCGACGTCACCCAGCGCATGGGTTTTGCGCGCGCGGTACCGGTTTGCGGTCAAACTTACCCGCGTAAATGGGATGCGATGGTGCTGCAAGCCATCGCCGGGATCGGCATGTCTGCTGCCAAATTTGCCACCGACATCCGCCTGCTTGCCCATCGCCGGGAATTGGAAGAGCCTTTCGGTAAAAAGCAGATCGGCTCCTCAGCGATGCCTTACAAGCGCAATCCAATGCGCTCGGAGCGGATTGGCGCTTTGGCCCGCTATCTGATGAACCTGGCGCCCAACGCTGGCGAGACCGCCGCACACCAGTGGCTGGAACGCACTCTGGATGATTCTGCCAACCGTCGCATTGCCATTCCCGAGTCCTTCCTCGCCGCCGATGCCATCTTGCTCCTCGTGCAAGACGTTTCCTCCGGCTTAGTGCCCTACCCGCGGGTGATCGAGGCAAATCTGTCCAAAGAAATGCCGTTCATGGCAACCGAAACGTTGTTGATGGCTGCGGTGCAAGTGGGCGGCGATCGTCAAGATCTGCACGAGCGTATTCGCGTCCATAGCCACGCCGCCGCCAAGCGCATGAAAACCGAGGACGGCGTCAACGATTTGCTTGACCGGATCAGCGCCGACGACGCCTTCGCCGCAATCAAGGATCAGATCAATGAGCTGGTTGACCCCCGCGCATTCGTCGGTCGGGCAGCGGAACAGGTCGACGATTTCCTGCGCGAGCACGTCCAGCCTTGCTTGGATGGTTACAGCGGCATCGAAGCGGCGGCCGGAGAAGTTTCGGTCTAGACTGCCGGAAAAGGTCGGGAGGGTCGAATCCTTCCGAGAAAAACGAGAAAAGGGCACCTGATCTCTCAGGTGCCCTTTGTTGTTGAACGGAATCTTCGTCCGTCAGCGCTTAGAGGCGACCCTCTAAGCGTGCCAGCATGTGTTCGATGCGTGCCAGGCGTGCTTCTAATTCGCCCAGCCGTTGCTCAAGGTTCTGGCTGCCGTGCGCGCCGTGTTCACCATGACCAGCATGACCACCGTGCTCACCATGGGCTTCATGAACCTCTTGAAGCTTCATTCTTTTCATCACCATTGGCTTGCGCACATCCACTTTGCGGGAAGCGGTTGGTGCACGCATTTCAATCCGCTTGCGGATCATGGCTTTGCCGGTGTCTCCACATTCGCCGCAGTCATCGCCAGCGAGGTCGAGAACAACGTTGTTGCCTTCCATCTTGTGCAACTGAATCAGCTTGTCGTGGTCCTTACCCTTGGCGTTCCACTGAACGTTCTTCTCAGCGCCGCGCACGCGGATCATTGCCATGCCTTTGCCGTGGTCACCCTTTTCAACCTGACGCAGTAGGTCGGAGATTTGAGCGTCTAAGTTTTCCATCTCGCCTTCAACGCGAACAACGACTGCAATTTGCTGCTCGCCATTGGCGTTGGTGAACTCGTTGCATTCAACCTTCAGCTCGCTGCACTCGGCTTGTTGATCGCCGCACTCGGCCTTGGCAACGACCAAGCTACCTTTGGGCTCATCGCAGCATGCAGACTTCTTTTGGCTGGCAGGAGTAGCTTCTTCGCAGCAGTCGCCGCATTCTTCTTCAACAATCTCTTCTACCAGAGTGACCACAGTGTTGGTCTCGCACTGAGTTTCGCTGCACTCGGCTGGAGCGCATTCCGTGGCGGTCTCGCAGGCGGAAGGCTTGCATTCCTGTGCTTTGACTTCGCTGCAAGTTCCCTGTTGAGCGGAAACCAAGCGCACGGTCTGAGCAGTGGCTTTAGTCTGACTCGGGCATGGCTCTTGGGTTTCGCAAGTTTCGGTGGAGCTGCACTCAGCCTTAGGTGCGGAAACAATCGTGGCCGTGGCATTGCACTCAGCCTTAGGTGCGGAAACGATCGTCGCAGTCGCACTGCATTCAGCCTGTGGCGCAGACACGACAGTGGCAGTGCTGCATTCCGACTTGGAATCGCAACCGGACTGCTCGAGGCAGTCGTCGATCTTCAGCATGACCACCGAGTAATCGGAGGCGGTGCTTGGGCATGGAGCCTTCGTTTCGCATGCAGACTTGCTGCTGCACTCTGGCTCTTGGCTATCGAGCTTGACCGTAATGCTGGCAAGCGCGTAATCCATATCGGCGACTTTCGCATCGCAGCTGGCAACAGCTTGGCTGTCGCAGGATGAGGCCTTGGAATCACAAGTAGCGGAAGTAGCTGCTTCCTGGCAGACCTTTGCGGCCTCCTGGGAAGGGCAGCTAGGTGCTGGCTCCTGCGGCGTGGCAGGAAACAGCAGCAAGACTGAAGTAAGAATGCTCAACATGGTGATGATGACTTTAGACGTTTGAATGGAGCAAATGCTCGCAGATCCTAGCTTAACGATTAAACTGCCGACTTGGCAGCCCTTTCTTGGGCGTAACAAAACATTAACCAGACCCATCGATGAATCTGGCACAGACTTGTTTCGGCACGCCCGCGGGCGGACTTGAAGGTAGGCTCGACCAGGCCGCCGACCTTGGCTTTCACGGGCTTGCCGCTCTTGACCCTGCTGACCTCGACGGAACCCCTTTTGACGCCTTCCCAGGCCATCTCCAAGGACGAATCCCCGCCGCTGCCTGGTCTAGTTTTCTCCCTCAACCGGAGGCCGACGAACCCGCTGCGTCGTACGCGAGCACCGACCCTGGCAGGTGGCAGCGGGCATCCTCCCCATGGCCTTTCATTTTCGCTGGCTTGCGCGCCCTTAACACGGGCGTTTTGATTCTCGATCCAGGCTTTCAACAGGCTGTAGGGGCGCAGGAGCGAGGTGAGAAGCTGCTGAGGGGCCTAGAGGAATCTGGATCAGTTGATCCTGGTGCCGAGGCGTTGGAGCCTCTGAGCTCCCCAGACGAGGAGGAGACGGAACGCCAGCTCGAAGCATTCGCTCGCTTTGCCTATGCGCTGTCCCAAAAGGCTCCAGGCTTGAAAATGGCCATTCGCGCCGAAGCCTCTCCCGCTGGATTGCTGCGCCCCAAGCATTTCAACCTCCTGCGGCAAGACGCTGGTTTGGAATGGCTGGGCTACTGGCACGACTGTGGCGTCGCTCAGACGCGGGCGGCCTTTGGTCTGGATCAACCAGGCGAATGGCTGGATGTGGCTGGAGCGGCGGTGGTTGGAGCCACCCTCCAGGATTGGGCCGAAGGTCGCGACTTACTGCTGCCGGGGGAGGGGCTGGTCGATTTCCAGCTACTGGCGGAATATTTGCCTCCGTCCTCAATCCGTGTTCTATCGGCGGCTCCCGTTTATCCTATGGGGTCTCTGCCCGCCGCCCGCGAGACACTCGCGGCATTTGGCATCCGTTGATCCCGCGCCTAGCGCCCTCTTGAATGAGCCAGACGAATCATCTGCGATTCGCCGAAGTCCTGCCCGCCAAGGGTCGGATTTTGATGTGCACTCACCGCCATCCCGATCCCGACGGGTTGGGCGCATTGGTCGGTCTGCAGCAATTGCTGAAAGATCGCTTCAATCTCGAAAGCGATCTCGTTTTG
>CAZMDZ010000023.1:0-1112 GCA_964565175.1 uncultured Planctomycetales bacterium | reverse complement strand
GGCCGTATCCGCCGCGCGGAGAACGTCGCCATGCGGCAATTGCTCGAGATCCATTCCATCCCCAAGGGTGGCGTGAACCCGGCAGATTACCAGGGGTTAATTCTGGTCGATAGCCAACCTGGTTTTTCGCATACCCATCCGCCGGGTGGTTTGCCCTTGCTTGCCATTTTTGACCACCACGAAGGTGCTGAAGAACCGTGCAGCAAACATTTGGATCCGGGTTACTCGTGGGTGGATTCAGGCTTTGGCGCAACTTCCACCATGGTCCACCACTTAATGAGCGCCTTCGAAGTCGTGCCCAATCGTCGATCGGCTACCGCCTTGTTTTGCGGGCTGCGTTACGACACCCACGACTTGGCGCAGGAGTCCACTAGTAGCGACGAAGAGTCTTACTTTGAACTGCAACGTTTGGCCGATCGCAAGATGTTGCAACAGATCGACTGCCCTTCGCTGCCTCGCGCATATTTCGGCCAAATGGCTCAGGCGATTGATTCATGTGAAGTCTACGGCTTTGCCTTGCTTGCCCTGATGGGTGAAGTCTCAAGCCCTGAATCCGTCGCCGAAGTCGCCGACTGGTTTGTGCGTTTAGACGGGCAACAGTGGTCTCTAGCTGGTGGGGCTTGTGACGGTCGCTACCAAGTCTCGCTGCGAACCGACGTGCCCGGCGCCGACGCCTACCCAGCCCTGCGTTACATCTTGGGCGGTCAAGGTGCTTGCGGTGGCCACGGTCGCATGGCTGGCGGTCAAGTGCCGTTGAATGACGTCAGCCTCGACGAGGTCATTGAAAAAATTCGCATCCGGGCGCTGAAATTGTTTGGCGTCGAGGGGGTGGAGCCGGTGCCATTGGTGGAAGCTTCCGAGAACAAGATCCTCAAACGGGTGCAAAGAAAATCCTGATCTGGCGTTGACACTGAGGCCGAAGGCACTTATCCTTCTCGCCCTCTGAAAACGCGGCCGTAGCTCAGCTGGTAGAGCACCACCTTGCCAAGGTGGATGTCGTGAGTTCGAATCTCATCGGCCGCTCCAGAACATCCGGATCAGGTTTAAACCTGATCCGGTTTTTTTGCCCACAGGTCACCTGACCGAGCATCGCTCGAATCCTTTGAGCCCTG
>CAZMDZ010000022.1:14930-19977 GCA_964565175.1 uncultured Planctomycetales bacterium | reverse complement strand
GCAGCTGATGCCGTCGATTGCATGCAGTTGTTCTCCAGGATCGACTTCGGTGTTCGGAACCAACCAAGGCGTAAGAAACCTTGGCCGATCACGTAGCTCAGCAGGCAGGCGGTAATGGCGACTCCCAGGTGCCAGCCAGTTTTGAGACCGATATAGAGATTCGTGAAGGCGAGCAAAAAGCCAAGGACCGAACCCATCGCGACCGCTCGGATCGTCAATTGGGGGACGGATTCGCCGCGGTACGCCTTTTCGTACCACTCGTCCTCGTCCATTTCGGCAACGACCGCTGGCTCAATATCAAGCGGTTTGCCTTGTTCAATCTCTTCGGGGGTGCGTGCTGGTCGTTGGAACAGTGCCATCGGCGGCTACTTTAGCAGCGCCTGGGAGTGCTAGCGTTATCCTGCATGGGAGCATGCGTGCACTCCTCCCGACCTTGATCCTCGCCGCCATATTCGGCTCGTGCAAAGCGCTGCCGGATCAGGAGAACAGCGGCCGCTATGTCTTTGAGGACACCTACAGCGACGACTTCCGTGAACTGCGTGGCCGTGCCTGGGAAAATTTCTACGTCCAGGGCGGGCGCAAGCCCAAGGCAATCGATGGCATCCTTCGCTTGACCTCGCAGGACGAGGATTGGGGAGTGGCTCGTTCGATGGTGAAGCTGCGCAAAAAGGGCTTTTACCACGTGGCGGACGCGCGGCTGCGGCTGAGCGCCGAGGAAGATGCTGTTTACACCGATTTGTCCTTGGGATACGTCGAGGGCGAACACAAAAATGAGTTTTCGGCGCGTTGGCGGGTGGTTTACGACGAGGCCACCGATCGCTGGATTGCCAAGCCGTACATCATGAACGAAGATTTGGCGGCGGTCGTCACCGGCACCGAAGTGGTGGTGCTGCCGCTGACTTGGCACGATTTCCGCATTGAGTTCGATCCGCTGCGCGACAGCTTTTCGTATTACATCGACGGAACTCTTCATTACAAAACCACGCGCACCGCAGCCGCTCTGCACGACGAGATGGAAATCTCCGTCGGCAATTTCCTCGGCGGCCTGACCGAGGTCGACGATTTTCGGGCTGAAAAGCTGGCCCAGTCCGTCAACTTGACGGTGGATCAGGTGCGCGCCACTCACAGCACGCCTAGCCACGTCGAAGTTTTGTTTTCGCTGCGCGACGTCGACGACGAGCCGGTGCTGTTGAACCGCTTTGGGATTGATGATCAGCTATCGCTGACCGTGCTGGAAGACAACTCGCCAATTGATGAGATAGAGAGTCCGGTTCACATCCGCGCTGCCGAGGATTTGGATTTGGACTTGGTCGTCGTGCTCGACTTCTCCGCGTCGATGGCTGCTGCCGGTGGCGGCACTGGCATCGCCGAGATGAAAGCGGCGGCTTATCCGCTGATTTTTGGCCGCGCCGAAAACCATCGGGTCGCCGTAGTCGAGTTTCATGACAACCTGTCCGGGGATAACTACTCCACGTTGATCGACTTCACCAGTGACAAACAAGCGGCCTGGGACGCGTTGTGGAACCACGATCCATACAACGGTTTTTCGGTCGCCTGGGACGCGGTTTATCACGGAGTCAGTCTGTTCCCAAGCACTGTCGATCTTGGCCGAGTGAAGGTGTTGGCGTTTTTGTCCGACGGCTTCGATACCTCCAGCACCCAAACCCCGCAAACCGTCATTGACCTCGCCAACGCCCGCGACGTATCGATCTTCAACATCGGCGTCGAAGACGTGCGCGGCGGCGACGAAATCGACTTGGTCAATATTTCTGATCAAACCGGTGGTCGTTACTACCACGCCGAGCAAATCAGTGATTTAGTCACTCACTTCGGCAGCATCGATGAAGAACTCACCGGTCAATACAAAGCCGCCTACGTCACGCCGCGGTCAACCTCCTTCGGCCTGACCATGTGGGTGAGTAAAGGCAGTCAACTTTCGCAAGATCCGATTTCGCTAACCGTGGATGGTGCTGCAATTAGTGGCGATAGTCGGCAGGGTTTGCTGACCTTGGGTCCAGCCTCGACCAGTAGCGGAACTTCCACCTTCGCCATCACCGCGGGCCATATTCCACGCGGAGTGGGGCAGTTGCGCTTTCAGTTTGACACCTCTGCAACTCCTATCACTCAAGATGACATCACCGTGTCGTTGCTTGGCGGTCCAGTGGGCGAATGGACTTTGATAAAGGAAAGCGGGGATTGGTATTCGGCAACCGGTAGCGACCTCGGCTTCGGTGACTTCGGCACGTTGTTCCAAGTTGAAATCGCCAACGTGACGTCGGCATTTGATTTGCCGTTCACTTGGGATAACAGTCTTTACCCAAGCGGCGTGTTGTTCTTCGGTGGTGACTCCGGCGACTTGGTCAATGGCAACTGGGAATCGACGGTTTCGATTCCGCAGTAGCGATGGAATCAAGTTCTTTTCCCACCGCTTAGTTGCAGGGAAATAGAACCCGACGGCTGGGCTTTGATTGGCCCTTGCTAGGGTTTGGAACCGGGGTTATTGCCCGATAACCAGACGGAGTCCGGGTCATCTGGACAGCGTCTGGTTAGATTCATCATGAGCAATACGCTGGTCGGCATACTCGCGCGGGTGGACGAAAGTTCAAACCCAGAATTACGCAAGGACTTGGAGCAGATGCCAGGCATATCGACCTTCGAGGTCGGCCAAGACGGCAAGCTCGGCATTTTGCTGCGCGCCGAGAGTACGGATCAGGCTCACCACCGGCTACGCCATGAAATCGAAGAGGCCAACGGGATTCTCGCCGCCTGGCCGGTCTACACGCACTTTGGCGAGGAATTCGCGGTATAGCCGCGAGAACGACTTCCTTGGGAGAACACAAAATGTCAGCCAAACAGCTTCCGTCTGTGGATAGGCGCAAGTTCTTGGAGACTACTGCCATGACTGCGGTGATTGCCGCGGCCAGTGGCGGCAAGTCCCTTGCAGCGCTACCTGCTGAATCAAAAGCGGGTCCAGATGCAATGAAATGGGTGAAATCGGTTTGTCGCTATTGCGGCACCGGTTGCGGAGTCATGCTTGGGGTGGACGGCGGAAAGCTGGTTGCTCTGCGCGGTGACAAGGAGCACCCGACCACCAAAGGCCTGGTCTGCGCAAAATCGCTATTCCTGCCTAAGGTCGTGCACTCGCCGAACCGCTTGACGACGCCTTTGATTCGCAAGGAAGGTAAGTTTGTCGAAGCATCGTGGGACGAGGCAATGAACTTAGTCTGTGACAAGTTCAGCGAAGCGATTCAAACTCACGGTCCAAAGTCGGTGGCCTATTACGGCTCCGGCCAATGCATGACCGAGGAAAGTTACTTGGCCAACCGCTTGTTCAAAGGCGGCATTGGTAGCAACAACGTCGAAGGGAACCCGCGTCTATGCATGGCGTCGGCAGTGGGTGGTTACATCAGTACCTTCGGTAAAGACGAGCCGATGGGCTGCTACGACGACATCGATCACGCCGATGTTTTCTTCTTGATCGGTTCCAACACCGCGGAATGCCACCCGGTGATTTTCGACCGCATTCTGGCTCGCCAGAAGTCGAAGTCTGGGGTCAAAGTGATTGCCATCGACCCGCGCATGTCGCCGGTTGGTCGCCACGCCGACATTTACATGCAGCCGAAGCCGGGTTTGGATCTGGCCGTCTTCCACGCAATGGCAAACGTCATTGTTAACGAAGGGTTGGTGGATAAGAAGTTCATCGACAAGAACGTTCAGTTCAAAATCGTCAAAGATGGCAAGCCTGCAGGCGTGGACTTTGCTGGCTACAAGAAGTTCTTGGATCAGTACACTCCAGCCAAAGCGCAGGAGATGACTGGTGTGCCCGCTGGTGAAATCACAACCGCTGCCCGATTGTTTGCTTCAGGCAAGACCACGTCCTTCTGGACCATGGGTCTGAACCAGCGCACCACAGGTGTATGGGCAAATAACTTGGTCCACAACCTGCACCTGATCACTGGTCAAATTGGCAAGCCCGGCGCCACGCCGTTCTCGCTGACTGGCCAACCCAACGCTTGCGGTGGCGTCCGCGATACTGGTTCTTTGTCGCACTTGCTTCCTTATGGTCGTTTGGTCGCCAAGCCGGAACACCGCGCTGCCATCGAAAAACTTTGGGGCTCCAAGCCTGGCACCATTGCACCGAAGCCTGGTCTGCACACCGTCGCCATGTTCGACGCGTTGGCTAAGGACGAAGTCCAAGCTCTGTTTGTGACCACGACCAACCCTGGGCACTCGCTTCCGCACGCCAACAAGTATCGCGACGCAATGGGCAAGCCGCGGCCGAACAAGCCGTTCATGGTTGTGCTCGACATCTTCCACACTCGTACCACCGAGCTCGCGGACGTCGTCCTACCTGCTGCCATGTGGGCCGAAAAGACCGGCGTCTTCGGCATGTCTGAGCGCCGCTACCAAATCCACCCGAAGGTCACCGACGCACCTGGCCAATGCCGCTCCGACTTCGACATTTTGCTCGATTTTGCCGCCGGTTTGGAAGATCGCGGTGTGGTGCCCAAGGGCTACATTGGTGGCAAGTTCAAAACCACCGACGACATCTGGGACGAAATCCGGATGGCTTCGATGGGCACTCCTTACGACTTCATGGGCATCACCCGCAAGCGCTTGCACAAGGAGCGCGGTCTGCGTTGGCCTTGCCCAACTTCGAGTCACCCAGGTACTGCTCGCCGCTTCGTCAAAGGCGACGATCCGATGCTTGACGGCGACAGCAGCTTGAAGGATGGCGAAACCAAGTTCTATTCCGCCAAGGATCAACGCGCCATCGTTTGGTTGCGTCCGGTCAAGGGTCCGGCCGAACCGCCAGATGCTGACTACCCATTCGTCATGACCACCGGTCGCGTGCTGGAGCACTGGCACACCGGAACCATGACCATGCAAGCACCCGAACTGCGTCGCTCTTACAAGGAGTGCTACGTCGAGATCAACCCGGCGGATGCACGCAAGATGGGCGTTCGTTCCGGCGATCAGATTCGCATCACTTCGCGCCGCGGTGAAGCCAAGATGAAAGCTCGCGTCATCAACGCTTGCCAGCCAG
>CAZMDZ010000022.1:0-14920 GCA_964565175.1 uncultured Planctomycetales bacterium | reverse complement strand
ATGGTCTTCGTACCGATGCACTGGGAGGACGATCCGGCTCTGATCAACCGGGTCACCATTAACGCTTTCGATCCGGGTTCCAAGCAGCCCGAGTTCAAAATCTGCGCGGTCAAACTAGCAAAGGCATAAACATGCGCATCCAACGACTTCTTTTTGCATGCATTCCCGCATTGCTGCTAGTTCTGGTCGCATGCAGCCAGGCTCAACACAGCAGCGATGGTTTGAACAGAGGCCCGGCCGCTGTGGCCAGTACCTCTGATTCGAGCGTGGACTTCGCCGCCAACGCTTTCCCGCCGGTCCTGCCGAACGACACCGTTCACGGTTTGGGCCCGGTGGATAGCTGGCAAAGTGAATCCTGCTTGAGCTGCCACAAAAATGGCAAGAACAACGCTCCAAAGGTGGTCCACGAAGGCATGGCCGACGTCCTGATGATGGGCAAGTGTCGTACCTGTCACACCAGCACCGAGGAATAACAGCCAAGAGTAGATTTCCATCCGCTCGAGGCTGAGGAGCATCGATGACTTCCTTCCCTCGTCGTGCGTGGTTGCGCAAGACAATCGGTTTGGCTGCTTGTGCAGCTGGCGCGGCACTGGGAGGGCTGGCCATCAAGAATGCTTCACGCGCTTCCAGTTCTGATCCAGTTAGGGCCCTGCTTCGACCCCCCGGAGCAGGGCCTGCTGCTGATTTACTCGCAGCATGTATCCGCTGCGGGCAGTGCGTCGAAGCTTGCCCCTTCGATACGCTGATTTCAGCTGGCCCGCTGAGCGGATTGTCGTCGGGCACGCCGTATTTGCTTGCTCGCACCATGCCATGCAAGTTGTGCGAGGGTTACGACCAGTTATTGTGCATCGAAGCTTGCCCAACCGATGCGTTGACTCTGCCCCACGCCGACGGCGAGGAGCCCGGCGGCATTGTGGACCAGATTTACAGCATCCGCATGGGCGTGGCGCAGATCGACACTGATCTTTGCATGGCCTGGCATGACCAAGTTTGCCGTGCCTGTTGGCACGCATGTCCATTCCCCGACGACGCCATCGTGCTCGACCGCATGGGCCGTGCTTACATCAACGAGGATTCATGCATAGGCTGCGGTCTTTGTGATTGGGCTTGTTTAACCGAACCCAGTTCCATCCTCATGATCACCGAAGACGCCCGCCAGGCTCCCCGAACCCAAACCCAAGGCGCCTAAACCTTCAACCGCGTACCAAGCCTTCCATGCGTCACACCATCGCTCGCCGATCCACAGCCGCCGTTTTTCTCGGCTTGCTGATCGCCGGGCGCTATTTACCCGAACCATGGGTGCGAGGGAGCGGCACGTCGATCCGGTGGGTGGACACCCTTTTGATCGTCGACCCGTTGGCGGCGTTGGAAAACTTACTCGCCAGCGGCACTGCCAAACCTGAAATTCTGATTGGGGCAGGTCTACTCGTTGCACTGTCCGCCCTCCTCCTAGGACGTGCATTCTGCGGGTGGATCTGCCCTCTAGGACTTTTACTCGACCTATCCGACAGCTTGCGCAAACGCTTTCAATCATGGCGCCGCAAACACGGCAAACGCGCTCTTCCCAATTGGGCCGCCCCTAAATCGCTGAAGTACTACCTCCTGCTATTCAGCCTACTCCTGACGCTGACCTCCGGCCTACCCATTTTTCAATCCATCTCGCCGATCAACTGGGTGGTTTGGCTTGCCGTCTTTTCCGCCGACGTCGGCTGGGCGGCGGCATTGCTCCACGCCATTCCGTTGATGCTGCTGATGGCCAGCGAATGGTTTTCCCGCCGACTGTGGTGCCGCGCCCTCTGCCCACTCGGCGCGCTTTACAGCATCATTGGCCGCTTCGGCTTATGGAAGATCCAAATCAACCCTCGAACCGCCGGTCAACTCGCCTGCGGCAAATGCACGCGTAATTGCAGCATGGGGATCGACGTCATGGATGCCTACGCTATGAAAAAACAGCGCGCCATTCTGGATCCAGAATGCACGCGCTGCGGGGATTGCATCCAAGCGTGCCCCAACGAAGTGCTTTCGCAGGGCACGCGCGGGCAGCAGATTACATGTTGACCGAAATCAACTCTTCTTCGGCGAAGGTGGCTTGCTCTTCGACCGGGATGTAATCCGACAAGTAGGAGTGGCGCGAAGCTTCCTTGACCAAGTTGCGGGCGATGACCAGACGCTGAACCTGGTTGGTGCCTTCGTAGATCTGCAAGATCTTGGCGTCGCGCATGAACTTGGCGATGGGGTAGTCCTCCATGAAGCCGTAGCCGCCGAAGATTTGAACCGCCTCGGTGGCGACTTCCATAGCCGTGTCGGTGGCGAAGCACTTGGCCATCGCTGCAGTTTTGTTGACGCTCATACCAGCATCGGCTTGGGCGGCGCTGAGCAAAGTCAGCTGACGTGCCGCTTCGGTCTTCATTGCCATGTCGGCCAACTTAGCCTGCAACATTTGGAACGAAGCGATCGGCTGACCAAACTGCTTGCGGCGGGTGGCGTAAGTCGTCGCCAATTCCAGCGCACCAGCAGCCGTGCCGACGCCTTGAGCAGCAACACCTGGACGCGCCCAGTCCAGCGTCATCATCGAGTGCTTAAAGCCTAGACCCGGACGTCCACCGAGCAGGCGGTCGTCGGAAAGGAAGATGTTGTCGTAGACGGTTTCCGAAACCGGCACCATGCGGATGCCCATTTTGTTTTCGTCTTTCTTGATGCTGAAGCCTTCGTCACCCTTTTCGACGATGAACGCCGAGATCCGGCGCGAGCGCGAGGTTGGGTCAGTGACGGCAAAGCAAGTGATCAGGTCGGCGCGCGAACCGTTGGTGGTCCATTTCTTTTCGCCCTTGATCCGCCAGCCGCCGTCGACCTTTTCGCCGGTCACGGCCACGCCGCCAGCATCGGAGCCAGCGAATTTCTCTGATAAAGCAAAAGCGCAAGACATCTCGCCCTTGGCGACGCGCGGCAGGTACTTCTGCTTCTGCTCTTCGGTGCCGCCCATGATCAGCGGAATCGAGCCAAGCGCGTTCACCGCAAAGGCCACGCCGAAAGCCGGGTCCGCCTTGGAGAACTCTTCGACGACCAAAGCCAGCGACAAAATGCCGGTGCCGGTGCCGCCGTATTCCTTAGGAATCCAAAGACCGAGCAAGCCCATTTCGGCTGCTGCTGCCATTGCATCTTCGTTGTACGAGTGGTCGGCGTCGTGCTTCGCGGCTTGCGGCAGCAGGTAGTCCATGGCGATCTTGTGCGCCTTGGCCCGAGCGTCCTTGTGGGCGTCGGTGAAAACGATGTTTTGTAGGTCTTGCATCGGTGCGGGAATCCTGGGTTCAGGGGGGGCCTGATTGGCCACAAATTGTATAGGAATCGGCCTAAATTGGGGCGGCGCGGCGGAAATTAATCCGCCGCGCCGTGTCGACTGAATGGGTTACAAATGGCCGGTTTACCAGCCGAAGAGGGACTTTTCTTCCTTCTTGGCGATGGATTCTTCTTCGGTCCAAATCAGCTCACGAGTCTGAGTATTGACCGCATTCAGCGTGAACTTGTACCAGGCGGCAGTTGTGTCGTCGCGCTGCTTGCGGATTTCGCGGAAAGCACCGAACAAAACGTACTCAGCGCCCATCTGCTTGCCCAGCTCGGCGGCGGTGGCCAAGTCGACCGCGCCAGACTGCTGATAACCAGTTTCCTTGTCGATTTCCGACAAGCCGACGTCTCCCGCCAGCACCGTAAATTTGCCCGATTGCACCAGCGCCGCACGAATGGTGTCGGTGATGTTTTCAGTGTCGAGGTGTTGCTGGGTGCGGTTGCGGACGCCGCCAAAAACGACGCGTGGCTTGTCGCCACCCCAACGGTCGGAGCTGAGGAAGGACTCAGCCATGGTGTCGGCAATGGTCAGCAGATCGCCAAAGCCGTATTCAATGTTGATGGTCTCGCCACTTTCGGGGTCAATCATTTCCACGTTATGGGAGCAGGACGTGACCGCGAAGGTGAGCAGTCCGAGTGCAAGAGCAGAGATGCGTTTCATGTTGGGAAGTGATTACAGAGTGCTACGGGTCGAGCGCACGCGAATTTTAACTTGGATGGCGTGCTCGGTGGGGGATTGAAGAGTGAAGGAACGGACCTCGCTTGGAGCAAGAACGACCGCCCATTCGGAGTGTTCGCCAGTTGCTTCGCGCAACTTGATGCCGTCGGAATCCATCCAATCCCAGGTGATGGTCAAACGTTTCGGCGACGAATCGTCGTTTTCCAATTCGAATTGGGCAGAGACGCGGCCGGCGAGAGCGCGGACTAAGGTGTGGTCGACTTCAATGTCATCCACTTCCGAAGTGACGTCGGCGCTGTATTCCACTTTTTCACCGTCGACAACCATGGTGCCACTGGCGGAGGTAGTGGCGCAGGAGCCGAGGCCCAACGCGAGGATCAAAAACATGAGGTGTAGTTTCATGATGGACTCCTTTGCTTAGCGAGCGCTGGAAACGGGTTCGCGGAATTCCATGAAACATTCCACGGCTTTCATTGAGGGTGCGATCGAGCGAAAAGCCTGACGCGCACCAGCTTGCATTAAAACTCTTTTCCAAACACGAGTCGGGTTTTTGACTTCAATGCCGCCTTCATCAAACCAATGAGCGCGGTACTCGACCCAAGTTTGATCATCGTTTTCGTTGTTTAACATCACTTGGTAAACGGCCAAGTCAGAGTCGTCGAAACGAATGACTGCGGTTTCCATCTCGACCCCGCTGATGGAGCCGACGATGCGTGCATCGCCGCTCAATGGCCCGTTTTCAACTTCAACGGAGCTGCAGGACGCCAGCGGCACAATCGCGGCGAGGATGAGGGTGGTGAGGATTCGATTCATGATTGAATGATTTGGTTCACAGACAGTGGACCGATTTGAGTGTACACCTGTTGTTTCAACGTGCGCACGGTGATGAGTACGGGCTTGCCCGGCTGAAATGAGTGATTTCCTAGGTCGACGTAGCGACCGCCTGGAATCTGCAAGCCGATGTGATGGTCGCCAGCTTCGACCGGAACACGCATGATTTCAATGCTTTGAGGCAGCGTAATCCACGAACGTAGGTCGGCGCGTTCGGTGGCGAAATGCAGCAAACTGCCGACCACCGAAACCAGAAAACCCATGCCGTCGCCGCGTTCTTTTTTGACCTCTTTTGCAGCCTTGTCGATCAAAATCGTTTTCGCCGCCGCACGGCCGACCGACTTGGCCAAGGTCCAAGTCATGCGGTCATCCAAGTTCTTGCGTGCAACATGCAGCACATTTTCCAACAACCGCGTTTGGCCGACGCCTTGCTGATCGACGTTGACCTGAATGCCCATTCGGGCTGGCGGTGGAAAGCCAAACTTCGGGATCGATATGCGGCCAGCACTGCGCCCGGTGTTATAGCGTTGCTCCACCGCGATTTTGCGCGGCATCCGCGACACCTCGTGAACCACAACCAGCTGCGCCAATTGGCGTTCTGCCGCGCCATCTTCACTTTGCAGTCGTTTGATTCGGTCCAGCGAATACTCCACGGCGGGGTGGCTAGGGACGTCTTCGGAAAGAATGGCTAAGTCGAGTTCAGCCTCGTCGAAGTTGGCGTCTACTTCTTGCACCAGCGCGGCAACAAAGCGCGCAAAACGATTCATGCCGTATTGAGTGTCGTAGCGCTCTTCGGCGGTCTCTTCGATGTGATAACCGCGCAGGACCTCGACCATGGCATCGTCGAGGTTGCCCATGCGCAAGAAATCCCACGCCATCAAACCATGCAGCAGCGCGACCTCAAAATCTTCGCCGTCATAGGGGATGGCTTTGTCGTTGAGGATCATCGATTCGATCCCCTCGGTGATCGAGCGACCGCTGATGGTCGGGCGGTCGGCGAAGCTTTTTAATTTGGCGTCGGCCAGCAACCAAGCCTGCACCGCTCGCTCGGGCTGGCTGGCGACGTGCCAGACCATGCCGGTTTCTGCGTAGGCCAAAAAAGAGTCGTCTTGATCGAGCTCGTGAATGCGGCCGAATTGCTTGGCGGCGGCGTCGAAACGGCCCTGTTCCCATGCACGAACCCCGCCCATCGCTGTGTCTGGATAATCGCGAAAGGGACTACTCGAACAGGCTGATGCAAACGCAAGCAGTGCCGAGGCAAGGAGTGGGCGCATGTGGAGCAACGGGGGGTAATACGCGGCCGGTCGATGCAGGATAGGTAAACCTTGCCTTCCAGCAAGGATAGAATGTGTGGCCGTCATCCCCAAAAAGCGCCTTGGCACCCCGTTCCCCAGCAAAAAACCGTCCCAAAGAAACGCCGATGATGCGGCAGTTCTGGGCGGCCAAAAAAGAGCAGCCCGACGCGTTGCTTTTCTTCCGCATGGGGGACTTTTACGAAATGTTCGGCGACGACGCCCAAGTGGCCGCCGACGAACTCGGGATTGCGCTGACCTCGCGCTCCAAGGAAAAGGACTTGCCGATGGCTGGCGTGCCGGTCAAGTCGATGGAGGGCTACCTGGTTCGCCTGGTCAAAAAAGGCTTCACCGTGGCCATTTGCGAGCAACTCCAGGACCCGAGCGAAACCAAGGGCATTGTTGATCGCGGGATCGTGCGGGTGGTGTCGCCGGGCACCCTGATTGAGGATGAAAACCTCGACGGCGGGCAGCCACTCTTTGTGCTGTCCTTGCACATTGAGCCACCGCGCGGACGGGCCAAGTCCAGCACCGATCCCCAGGATTTCACCGTCGGTTTAGCCTGGGCGGACTTGTCGACCGGAGTTTTCCGCTGTTCGACGACTACGGTTGGCCGCTTCGCCGAAGAATTGGCGCGCATCCAACCCGCTGAAGTGTTGTTTCCAGACTTGTCGGAATCGGACGAGCTGTATGAGTCGGTTCAACAGCTGCGTCAGGTGGTGCAGCGCGAGGAAATGGCGTGCACTTTGCGTCCACCGTGGTCCTTCGATGCGCCGCGCGGACGTCGGGAAATTTGTGAGCAGTTGCAAGTCAAAACGCTGGAGGCTTTTGAGGTCGACGACCGCGCTGAGTTGCTGGCGGCGGGCGGAGGGTTATTGGATTTTCTGCGCGATACGCAGAAGAATGCGCTGAATCAAATTCGCGATTTGGAGGTGCACAATGCCTCGGCGCACTTGGTGCTGGATCGGGCCACGCGACGCACGCTTGAAATCACTCAGTCGCAGCAAGATGGTGGCCGCGAAGGCACTTTGCTCGAAGTGATTGATCGCACCCGCACGCCGATGGGTGCGCGCTTGTTAAGGCAGTGGATGTTGGAGCCCTTGGTGGATTGCCGCTCCATTCGCGGCCGCCATGATGCGGTTGGATCATTGGTTTCGGCGGCTGCCGTGCGTCAGGATTTGCGTTCGATTCTTCATGGCTTGGGCGACATGGAGCGCATCAGCGCCAAGGTTGCTGTTGGTCGGGCGGGAGCCCGGGAGTTGCTTTCGCTAGCCTCCGCGCTGAGGAAGGTGCCCGATCTTCACACTGCGTTGGATACTCGACGGGATCTCCATGGCACCCCTGCGGCTGCGAGCGAGGCGGAACATGTTTCCGACAATTCCTTCGCGAGCAAAACCCAAGATCAACTCGACGCCCTCCGTCACCGTTTGGACCCGTGCACCGAGCTTGAGGATCGCATTTCGGCCACCTTGGCCGAGGATCCGCCATTGGCGATTAAAGATGGTGGTTTCATTCGCGACGGTTTTGACGCTGGCGTCGATGAATTGCGCAAACTTGCGGCAGGCGGCAAGCAATACCTGGCCGAGCTGCAACAGCGTGAAGCGGAGCGCACCGGCATCTCAACCTTGAAGCTGGGCTTCAACCGAGTGTTTGGCTACTACATCGAAGTCAGCCGCATTCAATCTGCCAACGTGCCTGAGGATTACATCCGCAAGCAGACGTTGAAAAATGCCGAGCGTTACATCACGCCGGAGTTGAAGGAGTATGAAGGCAAAGTACTCGGCGCCGAGGAAAAGCTGAAGGCGTTGGAGTATGAGTTGTTCGCCAAGTTGCGCAACGCTGCCCAAGAGCAAGTTGATGCTTTGTTGAGCACGGCTCAGGCATTGGCTGAGTTGGATGTCTACGTTGGCTTGGCCGAGGTCGCCGTGCAGTCGCGATTCGTGCGGCCGGATGTGGCGAGTGATCACAGCGAATTGCAAATCGTCGGCGGTCGTCACCCGGTGGTCGAGGCGTCGGCACTGGAAGATCCGTTCGTGCCCAACGACACCTTGCTTGGGGGAGATGCGGAGCAGTTGGCCATCCTGACCGGCCCCAACATGAGTGGTAAATCCACTTACTTGCGGCAGACGGCGTTGATTGTGTTGCTGGCGCAGATGGGTTCCTTCGTGCCGGCCGAATCCGCGCGCATCGGTTTGGTCGATCGAGTTTTCACCCGACTCGGCGGCGGCGACGACATCAGCCGCGGCGCCTCCACCTTCATGGTTGAGATGGTCGAAACGGCCAACATTTTGCGCCATGCCAGTTCGCGTTCGCTGTTGCTGCTCGACGAGGTCGGCCGCGGCACCAGCACCTTCGACGGTTTGGCCATTGCTTGGGCGGTGTGCGAACACGTCCACAACCACATCAGCGCGCGCTGCTTGTTCGCCACCCACTACCACCAGCTGACCGACCTGGCCAGCAGCCTGCCGCGCGCCCGGAATCTGAACGTGGCGGTGCGCGAGTGGGGCGAAGAGATCGTGTTCCTCCACCGCATCGACGAGGGCGGCACGGATCGAAGCTATGGCATCCACGTCGGTCGCCTTGCTGGCCTGCCTGCCGATGTGCTCAACCGCGCTGCTGAGGTGCTTCATCGTCTCGAAACTGACGAAGAGGATCTCAGCCAGCGCATTTTGGAAGAAGGCGCGGCTTCAGCCTCTTCTGCGGCCCAACCCAAAAAGTCCACCGAAAGGGGCCAGCCGGTTTCCAACCCCAACAACGACCCGGACGGAATGGTGCAAACCTCTTTGTTCCAGATGTTTGCGGAGAAAGGCGAGGCTGACCTCGCGGCCGAGGTTTTGGCTTTGAATGTGATGGAATTGAACCCCGTTCAAGCTTGGAAGCTGATCGAGCGCATTCAAAAAGGGTTGAATTAGGCTGGATTTGCAGTCACAGATTGGCCCCACTGTGCGAATTTAGGGGGTAGACATTGACAGATAGCCAATAAGCACTAATCTAGTGCTTAATAGCCCGTAGCCTCAACATGCTCTTCCAAGAACTCATTCAAAAGCTGGATCTGGATGATTTCGATGCCAGCAGCCAAAAGCTGCTGCTGGAGTTGGATCAAAATAATGGAAACGTAGAATTTGCGTTTGCACGGGGGGCGGTCAAATCCAGTCAAGAGAACAACCTGCTGTCGATGTACCGTCGCGAGGTTGCCGCCATCCCGCGGATGGACCGCAAGGAAGAGTTCGATTTCCTCATGGGCGTCGAGTTTTTGTGGATCCGCCTGAAGCTTGCTCGCGCAGCTGCCGGATTCGCCGAAGAGGAAATCCACCGCTACCCCGGCGTCGATGACCTTAGCTGTACCACTTGTCCGGCTGGTCGTGAACGTTTCTGTTTGGGGTGTGCGCCGGTTGATTTGACATCGGAATTGCGCGCTCGCTTGCGTTGCCGCACTCAGGAGTTTGTCGCCGCGCGCAATGAATTGATGGAACGCCATTTATTCATCGTCTTCCGATTGCTGGAGCGTTATCGCTACTCCGGCGTACCGATGGAAGACCTGGTGCAAGAAGCCAACTTTTCGTTGTTCAAGGCGGTGCAAGGATTCGACTTCAAGCGTGGCGTGCGCTTCAAAACTTACGCAGGTTATTGGGTGCTGCAGGCTTTCCTAACTGCCATCTACAACCAAAGCCGCACCGTTCGCGTGCCCGCCTACATCCAAAAGGCGATGAAGAAAATCCGCGATGCCTCCAACGGCCGCAATCTTCAAACCAGCGACATCAAGCGGATTTCCAAAGCCTCGGGCGTGTCGGCCGATCTCGTCCGCACTGCGCTTTCCGGCAACCGCTACACCCTGTCCCTCAATCGCGTCATCGATGAAGATGGTTCGCCGATGATGGACATGTTCGAGGCCAAAGATGGCTCCCTCGAACCGGACTTCGCCGAGGGCGATCGCCTGTCTGTTCACCTTGCCGACGCCGTCGCCCGCCTTTCCGACCGCGAACAAACGGTGCTCAAGTTGCGATTTGGCCTGGCCGGAGAGAAGGCTAGCACTCTGGCTGAAGTCGGCGAACGCCTGGGCGTCAGTTTGGAGCGCGTGCGCCAGATTCAAAAAAATGCGCTCGAGAAGATACGCTCCGGTAAGGGAGCCGTTCTTCTCGAGCAGTATTCTTAAGCAAGCTCCGATCTAATCAGGTCAGAGCTTGTGAACAGCGACTAGATTGCCTTATCCTTCTTGTCGTTGGGGTGGTTCTCGAAGGTGAACTCGCCAAACATGATCGGGTTCGCGATCTTCACCATCCAAGTGAACAGCAACGCACCGATCGCCATGATGCCAGCCGAAACCAGGTATTCATTGGTCGAAGGGGAGTATTCGTAGATCTCGCCGAGCGTGTCCGGAGTCATGCCCGGAATCACCATGCCCATGCTCTTCTCCAAGTAGACGCCGATGAAAATCAGCACGCAACCAATGTTGAGCCAAACCGTATTCTCCCGTTGCTTGCGGCGCAGGAAGATGGCGAATGCCAGGATTGAGCAAGTGATTGCGGTCCACATATAAGGCACAATGGCGTCGTGGCCATGCACGCCCATAAACATGTATTCCATGTGCACTTCGTGGCCGGTATCGGAGTAGAACTCTTTGAACAACTCAGCGCCGAGCAGGAACAAGTTGACACCCATGAAGTAGGCCATCAGTTCGGCAATCTTCCAAATCGCCTCGCGACGAATGTGGAAGCTGGTGAACTTCTGCAGGATCTGCATCAAAACCAAGATGATTGCAGGACCTGAGCAGAACGCCGAAACGATGAAGCGCGGTGCCAAAATCGCCGAGTTCCAGTAAGGACGCGCGATCAAGCCGTTGTACAAGAACGCGGTCACGGTGTGGATCGCGATCGCTGCCGGAATCGACAAGATCACCAAAGGCCAGTAAATGCGCGGGTTGGTCTTTTCCTTGCGGAAGCGCATGAACAGCAGGTAGGTGACAATGACAAAGTTCAGCACCAGGTAGCTGTTCAACGCAATCACGTCCCAGCCAAGCAGAGACGTCGGGATGTTGAGCAAGCCTATTCCTGGAATCAAATGCCAGAAGCGTTCGGGGTGGCCGATGTCGACCATCACGAACAAGCAGCAACAGATGATGGCTGAAATCGCCAGCAGCTCGCCGTAAACGACGATCTCCTTAATCGGTTTCCAGTCGTACAGGTACGCTGGCACCACCAGCGTGACCGCAGCAGCAGCGACACCTACGAGGAAGGTGAAGTTGCCGATGTAAAAGCCCCACGACACTTGGTCGCGCATGCTAGTTGTGATCAAGCCTTCTTGCAGCTGGTTGACGTAAGCCCACAGGCCGACGCCAGTCACCGCCAACAGCATGATCATCCAAGCCATGTAAAGCTTGTTGCCGGTCAGGATGATTCTCAAACTGCCGGAGAAGAAGCTCGTGAACAATCGAATGGTTTTCATCGTTCAAGCGGCCTAGGCGAAGAAGTAGTAGAAGCGGGGGCGTGTGTTGAGGTCGGACTTCAGGACGAAGGTCCGCTTGTTCCGCAGCACGTAATTGATTTCGCTGTTCGGATCATTGAGATCACCGAACTTGCGCGCCCCGACCGGGCAAGCTTCCACGCACGCCGGATAGCGTCCGTCGCGCGAGCGTTGAATGCAGAAGGTGCACTTCTCGACCACGCCCTTCGGACGAACGCGGTTGCCAAGGTAGTGCTGATCCGGGTTGAGCTCTTCGCTCGGAACTTCCGGGTCCTTCCAGTTGAAGCGGCGCGCGCCGTAAGGGCACGAAGCCATGCAGCAGCGGCAGCCAATGCACCAGTTGTAGTCGACCACAACAATGCCATCCTTTTCTTGCCAAGTGGCACCGACCGGGCAGCTCTTCACGCATGGAGCGTTGCGACACTGCTGGCAAGCCATCGGCAGGTAGAAGTGGCCGTCGCGCGGAACCGTTTCCGCGTCGTAGTAAGGGTCAGCATGGTGGAAGTCGACGCCATGCTTCTCTTCCATTTCCAACACCCGGATCCAAGAGAGATCGGGGTTTCGAGTCTGGTTATTCTCGGTGTGGCACGCATCGGCACAGCGCCTGCAGCCGACGCAACGCGACAAGTCCAAGGCATATCCAAACTCGACACCCTCGATTGCATCTTTAGCCGTCACCGTGGTGTCGACGCCGAATTTTTCCATGTTGCCAGCCTCAATATCCTTGAGGATCTCGGCCATTTCTTCGCTTCCAATTTCGCGGAAACGCTTGCGGAAAAATTCAGAATGAGTGAAATCCCCACATCCACCGGCGGCAGCAGCAGCCGCGCAACCAGCAACGGAGCAGAGGAAATCTCTACGGGATTTATCGATCATCATTTTGTCACCTCCGGTGGCTGAGGTGCGGCTTCGGGCTTGATCGGCTCGAAACGCGGGGTGTGACCGGTGTGGCAACCGGCGCAGGACAGGTATTCTTTTTCACCGTTCCACTTACCGGTGCGCTTGCCGTGAACGCCAGCGCGCCAGTCGCGGTACTGATCGCCGTGGCACTGGGCACACAGGCGATGGGATTCCTCGAACGAAACCAGTTCGCCGCTAGCTAAGTGAAGCATGTCGCGGTCGTCGGCGTCGTGGCAGTCTAGGCACCAAATTTGGCCATCGCCGTGGTGGAAGGCCATGCCGTCGTGATCCTCGCCGAGTTCGCGCGGCGTCGGATCGGTTTCCATGAAGTCAGGGTCATGGCATTCGGAGCATTCCCACAGTTCAGAATCCATTTCCGGACGCGCAATCATCGTCGCGTGCGGGTCGATTTCCGGCATGCCGTCTAAGTGACGCGCGGGAGCCGGAGCACCATGTGCAGTAGAAGCGCCATGATCCTCCCCGCAAGCGGGAAGGATCAGCAGGGCGACGACTGCGAATTGCAAACCGATAGCGTTGACGGTTTTCATTTCAGCAGTTTGGTCTGATGGTTGAAGGAGCGGTTACTCGTCCTTTTTGACGGCGTCAGCCTTCTTGGCGTCTTTCTTCTTAGGAGCAAAGACGCGCGGCTTTTCGCGCTTCGGGTGCAAGTGGCGAATCTTGCCTAAACGCTCATCGAAGTCGAACTTGACGAACGACGGCGACTCTTCGTTGTGGCAGCTGCGGCACAGCATTTCGTCGGGCAGGATCATTTCGTGCTCAGGAATCTCGCGCAGAGTGCCAGGCTCAACTTTGTTGGCCTTCGCTTCCTTCAAGCGAGTCTTGACGTGCTCCGATCCTGGACCGTGGCAGGTTTCGCATTGCACACCTTTGTTCACTTTGAACTTGCGGTGTAGTTGCTCTTTCTTGACCCGCTTTTCGGTCAAGTGGCACTTCAAGCAGTCGTCAGACTTCTGCGGCTCCTTTATGCCCACCTTCTTGCCCAACTCAATGGCTTCTGGCGTGGCCAGAGTCTCGAAGGCTCTGGCGTGGGCCATTTCATCCCACTTGTCGTAGACCTTGCCACGAGTTTCTTTGTTGTGGCAGGACTTGCACTTGGAGGCGCCGACGTACGAGGACTTCGAGGCGTCGATGAGCTTCTGTGCTTTGGATTCTTTTTTCTTTTCTGCCTGTGCCTCGGCTTTCACGGGCTCTTGAGCTTTGACCGCCTCTTGGGCGTAGCTCGAACCAGATTGAGCGGAAATCCCTACGGCGAGCAGGGCGGAGCCGAGAATCAAGGCAGTGGCGCTGTAATTTTTCATGATGACCCCATGATCTTGGGTTCTTGGAGATCGTTTGCTAACTAAGCCGGTTGACTATGAAAACAAGGGCAATCCCGGTGTGCTCTGAAGGGAAAGAAACGGCCGTTTTTTTGCCTACATGTGGCCCATTTTGCTCTGCAAAGTAGTCCTGGGCAGACCGAGGGCTCGGGCCGCCTTGGATTGGCTGCCTTTGCCGCGTTGCAATCCCCATTGGATTAGTTGGTTTTCAAAAGACTGAACCAAAGCCGGCAGGTCGACGGCGTCGACGTGGTCCAGGTTGAGGCTGAATTCTCCTTGCTGGCTTTCGTCGCGGCGAAGGAAATCGGGCAGAGATTTGGCTTTGATGTCGTCGCCGTTGGCCATGACAAATGCAGATTCCATTGCCCGCCTCAGTTCGCGGACGTTGCCGGGCCAAGAGTAACGCAGCAGCAGTTGAGCGGCGGCTGGTTCCAAGGCCTTATTGGGCCGACTTTCTAAGGCAGCGCACTTCTTCAGGAAGAGGTCAGCGAGAGCGAGCACGTCGTCGCCGCGATTGGCGAGAGGGGGCAAGTCAATCTCCAGGCCGCGCAGGCGGTAAAAAAGGTCGGGGCGGAATTTGTCCTCGGCGACTGCTTTTTCAAGGTCGACTTTGGTGGTGGCAACCACGCGTACGTCGACTTTGCGCTCTTCCACTCCGCCTACGGGAGAGATGACGCCTTCTTGCAGGACGCGCAGGAGCTTGACCTGCAATTCCAGGGGCAGGTCGTCGATGTCATCGAGCAGCAAAGTGCCGCGGTCGGCGCGTTCAAAGCTACCGATTCGCGCCGACGGCTATGCCGGTGCAACGCCTGAGCGACGACTTCCTTGCCGGTGCCCGTTTCTCCGGTGACGAGCACTGGAACAGTGTGGTCAGCAAAGCTCGCGATTTTCTCACGCACCTCGCGCATGGTGGCGGATTCACCAATCAGGCCGAAGTTCTCCTTGGTGTCGCCCATCAACTTGCGCAGCAATTCCAGTTCTTCGCGAGTGCGGCTGTATTCGGCGATTCGTTTAAGACGAATGTCGAGTTCCTGGAACTTGAACGGCTTGGTCAGGTAATCGGTGGCGCCCCAGCGCAT
>CAZMDZ010000021.1:6025-19988 GCA_964565175.1 uncultured Planctomycetales bacterium | reverse complement strand
CAGGACTCTCATCGCATTGCGTCTTAGCGGCGTGCAACTAGGTCGCGAGGCGATGCTGCTGGGAAATAAGGCGACTGCCGGAAGGACCACGAGTGCGGCTAAACAGGCGAAGATCCCGTTGTTGGTGTAGCGAGTGGCAGTTCCGAGGGAGCCCAGCCAGCCATTGCTGGGAATCAGTAATGGCAGGGAAACGATGAGCAGCTGAAACAAGAACAGGCGGCTGCCAGTGGAGCCACCGGGCAAGAATAGCCAAGCTAGCGGCTTGCGCCAGCCACCTTTTGCGACCTGGTGGCGGCAACGAACGCCGAGATGATCCGACTCGGTGAGCAGCGGAATGTTGAGGACGAGAAGGACGAAATACGAATTCATCACCACCACTCGCACTGCTTCGCCGTCGCGGCTAACCAGCCAAACCGTCAGCGAAACAGCCACGCTGAATACGGCGATCAATAAGTTGGCGATGCGCACCCGGAACATGCGGTTTTCTTCGGGGTGAGTGATCATCGAAATTGTCAAGCCGTAAGCCCATAAGTTAAACAGGTTCAGGGCAACGAAGGATATGCCAGCGGTGATCAACATGCCGCTTAATGGCATGCGGCCGAATGGCGAAAACAGTGCGATGCTATTGAACGTGATCCACATAATCACGGCAAACACGCAGGCCAGCGCATTGAAGGCCAGGGCGATCGACTGGATTGCTTTGTTTTTAAAGCCGCATGCCAGCATGATGCTGAGCAGGCTTAGCGTCATCGCAAAAGAAGCGGTGAACAGGATTTGGAAAATGCCCGTTAGCAGGTCGAGGCCAAACAAGGTGAAGCCGATGACCAAAAAAGGCGCCAAAGTGCTGGTGAATAGCAGCAGCAACATGCCCGAGGCCAGCCATTTACCTTGAATGATTTGGGCTGGGCGAAGGCCGCTGATAAGCAGGGCGTCGAAGGTGCGGTCGTCGCGCTCGGCGGCCATGCTGCGGTTGGCTTGTAATGGAACCAAGACCATGGCCGATGCGGCGAAAACGGTAAGCATGCCGAAGAAATAAATCGCTCCGGAGTCGCTGGAGAGCTCGGATCCGTGAGGGTCGAGGTTGGTGAGTAGCAGGGCCGAAACCACACTGGCAACGGTCAGCATCAACAAGAAGCTGAAGCGAAAAAACTTGCCGCGCACTGCTTGGCGCACCTCTTTGACCAAAACCGGGTTGAGTCGGTTGTCCAATTTTTCGCGCAGGCTCATTGCAGCGTGCCCTCCGTGAACGAAAGGAAGATCTCTTCAAGATCCACGCGTTGCCAGTGGAACTCGACGGGTTTCAATCCTTTTTGGACGAGTGACTGAAGCAGAATGCTGATCGCTTCGTCGTCGCCGTCGAATTCCACGATGAAGCCACCTTGCTCGGGCCGGTGTTTGACTACGCCAGGTGATTCCAGCAGCGCCATTTGCAGTTTTTCTTCACTGCACAAAGCACGGATAAAGATGATCTGATGTTGATTCAGGTCACTGCTCAGTGATTCGACCAGACCCTCGCGTACCAGTTTGCCTTGCTCGATGACGACGACGCCGTCGCAAGTTTCTGACAGCTCGGACAGGATGTGGCTCGAGATCAAAACGCCTTTGCCTTGGTCGGCGAGGGCGCGGATCAGTTCCCGGAATTCCACCCGCGCCCGCGGATCTAAGCCGCTAGCGGGTTCATCGAGAATCAGTAGATCCGGATCGTGGAGCAGCGTTTTTGCCAAGCACAAGCGCTGACTCATGCCCTTGGACAAACCGTTCATCATGCGGTCGCCCAAGTGGGTCAACTCGGTAAACTCCATCACCGAACGAATGCGTGCATCGCGTTCTTTGCCGTGCAACTTGGCGGTGCGGGCGAAGAAGTCTAGATACTCAACAATCGTTGTATCGCTGTAGACACCCAAGGCGTCGGGCATGAAGCCAATCCGACTGTGGGCGTGGTTGGGATGGACCAGGATTGATTTGCCATCGACCAAGACGTCGCCCTGATCGGGTAGATCTAGAGTGGAGCAAATCCGCATGGTGGTGGTCTTGCCAGCACCGTTCGGGCCGATGAAGCCCCAAATTTCGCCGGCATTGACCTGGAAGCTCAAGTCGTTCACCGCCTTGAGCTTGCCGAACGATTTGCTCAGGCCATTGACTTCCAGCAACGCGGTCATTGACCTCCCTCCGCTGCGAGAGTGCCGATCAACATGTGTGCCTGAGTTTCGATCTTGCGGTCCACGCCACCGTCTTCGATGAATGGTGAACTGGGAATGCGCGCGACGTAGCTACGCGGCTGCACTCGACCAACCGGCAAGTGAGAGAACTTCGCTTTCCTCTCCTGATCCGACTTGACCCAATGTTCATGCTCCGGCAGCATCGGGTAATCAAAGTCCGGGATGGATTCGGTCGGCTCTAAGGCCACGCGCTCATTCACGCCGATGTCCTCCCCACCCAAAACCTGATGCCATTGGTTCGACTGATCTTGGTAGTAGAAGTCTTGCAACGTCACATCTAAGCCATTCAAGGCATAAAGCACGCCGTTTTCATTCTCAATTTCCACCCGCCCGCGTGAGTGAGCAACGCTCGCGACCATCTGCCCAGTCGGCACGCGCACGGGCAAGTAGTGGCCTTCCAAAGCGCCATCGCGATTCATATTGACGATGTATTCCAAGTCCGCCTGCATCTTGGAATCCCCAGGCCACGGGGCTGCTGCTGCGCGCGAGGAGTACATCAAGGAATTGCGGAACACCGATCCAGAAAACGTCAGCCGTTTGGCCATGGTGCTGGCCTTGTGCGTTTGTTGGTCCAGCCAAGTCACACTTGTCACCGCTTCTTTGACGCCCACTCCTTGACTAAGCAAGCTGGCCATCAAAATGAACAGAGTGAAGCCAAAGCCGATCAATGGTGTGATCAGCAAAAAACGGAACGGCGACAGTTGCTTGCGCTTTTGTCGTTTCATTTGCCACGGGCCGACGATCAAGGCAAAGCAAATCAAGACGACGATTAAGATGGCGATGGGTGCGGTGCGCAATCCCGGGATTTCAATCGGTGATTTCAGTACATCGTTGGGGAAGGTGCCGGTAGGTGGCGGTTGCGCGGATCGAAACGACGCTGGCAGATGCCAACCGGTGCGCGCAATCAAATCCAACGGGCTTTTTGCCGCCAACTCCGGCGGCGCATTGGTGACAATGCGACCGAAGTGATGGCGGTAGACCCTTCGCGGTGCAGGGTCAGACGGCCCTCCAGAGATGAGTTTTTCTTGCCGAAGCATGTCGCCATGGGCTGCCATAAAACGCTGGGCATTTTCTTCAGTGCCTACCAGGATCAAATTGCCGCCAGTCGCCGTCCAATCGAGGATTGCCTCCATTTCGGCGGCTTCGGGCGTTTTGCTGTTGAGGTCGATGGCCACAAAACGCAAAGCGGTATAGGCTCGCCAATCACTAGGCAGTTCGGTCGCTAAACACCCTTCGGCACGAATCTGACGACTATCAAAGACACCGGCGCCGTTGAATGCAGTGGCGAATGTGGTGGGGTCGTCGGCGATCGCAAGCATCGGCTCCATTTGCTTGGCGGCCGAGCTGGAATCGAGTTGGAGTACGGTATGACGTGTAAGATATTTGCCGCTTGCGTTGATCCGCAGCGACACTCGATCGTAAGCGCGGCTGACCGGCATGTAATAGGCCATCCAGTCCAGGGTTGTGCTTTGACCAGCACTTAACTCAAACGAGCCGGTGGTCATCGAGTGGTCGTCCCAGGAATTGACGTTGCCGAGCTGCAGTTCGAGCTTGACCGCTTCCGTGCGTCGATTCTCAAGCGTAATTTGCACCGGCACAAATCCACGCCGCAACGCCTTCGGCATGATGCACGAAGTGCGCACCGCAATGCCATCGGTGGTGTCTTCGTGGAAACTACCTTGAGCTGCCGCCGCCGCCGCGGTTCCCGCTAGCAGCCAAATCGCCAAAAGCAGTCGCTTAACCATCGACCACTTCATTGGGCAGTGGATCTTTCAGGGGAGTCACGTTTTTCAGTAGGTCATCGACCACCGTCGAGGCGTCGACGCCGTCCAGTCGAGCACGATAATCCAACACCACACGATGCACCAACGCCGGAACCGCCACTCGGGTAACGTTGTCAAAACCAACGGTGGGTTTGCCGTCGAGCAATGCGTCGACGCGAGCCGATTCCGCGATGGAAATTGCAGCGCGGGGCGAGGCGCCGTAACGCACGTACTCGCGGACCATCTTCGGCGCTTGATCGCTATGCGGTTGGCTGGCTTCACACAATCGGGCCACGTAAGACAGCACTGCTTCTGGGTAGTGCACGCGGCCAGCCAACTTGGAAAACTGAGCGAACTCCTCGCCACTCGCCAAAGCTTCCACCTGCGGTGGCCGACCATGGCGACGTTTGCTGATGATCGCTTGCATGACGTTGGCGCTGACCGGGCCAACGTTGACCTTGAACATAAAACGATCAAGCTGCGCTTCAGGCAGGGGGTAGGTCCCCTCCATTTCAATCGGGTTTTGAGTGGCAAGCACAAAAAACGGCTGCGGCAGTTCACGCGTTTCCCCAAGCACGGTCACTCGGGCCTCGGCCATGGCTTCCAGCAACGCCGACTGCGTTTTCGGCGACGCACGGTTGATCTCATCCGCCAGCAGCATGTTGCAGAACACCGGACCTTGGCGGAAGACAAAATCCTTGCCGCGCTCGGTTTCTTGCAGCACGTGGCCGCCAGTAATGTCACCTGGCAGCAGATCGGGAGTGAATTGCACGCGTTGGAATTGCAGCGAAAGCAGCTGCGCCAATCCTTTGACCAATTCGGTTTTGCCCAGTCCAGGCAAGCCTTCCAGCAGCACGTGTCCGCCAGCCAGCGAAGCCGTCACCACCGAGCGAATCAGATCCTCTTGACCGAGGATGATGGCATTCATTCCGTCAAGCAGACGATTGCCGAGTTGCTGACAGCGCTGCACCTCGCCGTCTTCCAAATAGGGTAGTTTTTGATCCATGTTGATGCGCCTGCGGCTAACAGCCTAGCACTATTCCTTCGGCTTAAAGAATCGTTTCACCGCCTGGCGATGCTCCGGTTTCATCCGTCTCTTCCACACCGTTTCCCCCGGCGTTTGGGTCACCACATCCGCCGTGCCGACGCCTTCCACTTGTTGGCTATCCGTCGTCGGCGCCATCGACGTCATCCGCAAGATCTCCATCGCTTCTTCCGGAGATTCCGGTGCGGCCATCGAGTTCCATTGCATTTGCTCGCGCAGGTCCGGCGTTTCGTTGCCCCAGGTCAGGGGCACCGATCCAGGTCCGCGAGTGATGCCAGTACCCGTTCCAGGGATGGGTACGGCAACACCGCCTTGCCCTGGAATTTGGCCTTTGCCTTGCATCATCAAGGCTTCCAACGCTTCCAGGTCCGGCATGCCTTGACTCATTGCCATTTTCATGCCTTCACCCCCTTCAAATTGGCCGAGCAATCCTTGCTTGGCCATCTCGGCGAGTTTTTGCAGCGCGGCTTCGGAGAGCGCGCCGGCCATTTGCTCTGCCAGCATTTTGGCCAAGGCTGGGTCCAACTGCATGCCTCGGGCGAGTTGGCCGAGTTGGTCCAACATGCCGGACTCGGCGAGTTTTTGCAGCTCCTCCAAAAACTCCTGCGGCAATCCGTTCTCAAGCAGGTCGGCCAGCATTTCCGGCGAGATCGGAATTTCCGGCAGAGTGCCGTCGGCTTTCATTTGCTCGGCTAAGTCCCCGAGCATGTCTAAGGCGTTTTCTCGTTGGATCGGATCTTCGGCGCCAGCCTGATTGCCCGCCTCAGCACTTTGACGGAGCTGATCTTCCAATTCTTGCGCCTCTTGGTTGGCCGCATCCTGCAATCGCGATTCCAACTGATCCAGTGCCTCGCGCAGAGCTTCCCCTTGTGGTTGATCCGGGTTGGACTCGGATTTGAGCGCTTCGAGGTTTTGCTGAATCTCCTCGCGCAGCTGTTCTTCTAACTCCAGATTTTCGTCGAGCGCCTCGGCCAACAACTGAAGTTCTTCAATTCGGCGCTCCGAAATAGGATCAATCCCATGGCTTGCGACGGCGCGGACGGGGAGGAGGGTGGCGGCCAGCAGAAACAGCAGTCCAGGAGCCATTCGCTTCGAGATCCGCCGCAAGTCCGGGCGCGGCTGAGTCAGCATGCCGCGCTGCGTGCCGGAGGGCAGGCGATCGGCGCAGCTGCGGACGGCGTCGGCGCCAGCTTCGAGTTCGAACAGCAGCAGGCCAGTGCCACCCGCGCGCATATCGAGCAGAGTGGCGATTTGCTCGTCGTTGACCGCGCGTTGCCGCCAGTGCCACATCGCCCAAGTCAAGCCGACGGCAATCCCACTGAGCAGTGCAGGTAGATCCCAGCGGTGACCAGTCGTGCGCCCAAGGATGATCACGCTACCGGTCAGCATCAAACCCCAACCTAAACCGCTGCCCGCCAGGCTCCAAGCCAGGGCGCGGTTCCAGTGGCGGCGGTCTTGCTGTACTTGCCTGCGGAGGTTTTCCATAAACGAGGCGGCCGCCAGGGGGGCGGCAACATTGCCTTGGGATTAACGTAACACCGTTTGCATCGGTTCAGAGAGCGGCCTATAGAACGCCCTCCACCCAAAATGCGCCAATGTCGGCTCTCCAGCCCAGCCATGCGGGAAATCCATAATTACTTCGAGTTTGACGGCCCCATCGGCACCGCCGGTCAGCCGCAGCCCCAGCAGTTCGAGCACATCGCACTGGAGGGATTCCACTCCGTCATCAACCTCTCCATGCCCGACGCCGGCTACGCCATTCCGCACGAAGGTTCCTTGGTCACCCGGACCGGCATGAACTATTTTCATATCCCTGTGCCGTTTGATGCTCCTGAGGCGGAGCACCTGGACCTCTTCCTGCGTCTGATGAAAACCCTCGGCGACGACCACGTTTTCATCCACTGCGGCGCCAACATGCGTGTCTCGGCGTTCATGTTCCACTATCTGCAACGCGTCCGCGGTTGGACCCCGGAGCAGGCGACGTCGCCAGTCCTGGCGGCATGGCTGCCGCGTATGGATCCGGTCTGGCGCAGATTTCTGCAACTCGAGCCGGCTGACGTTTAGCGGTCGCCGGAGCGTCGGCTGGTGCCGCCGCCTCCGCCGCCGGTTCCGCGTCCGGGGCTGGTGCCGCCGTCGCTGACGGTGCCGCGATGGCCTTGGGTGCCGCCGTCACCCTGAATTTCGATTACGCCTTCTTCCAGCAGTTTTTTGACTGCAGGGTGCTCTGCCGCTTTGGCATTGATTTGGCCGGTGTTCCCAGGCCCAAGGCGCAGTACCTTGCCGCCCGGCAGCTTGATTTTCAACGGGCGCTTGGTCGTGTTCAGGATGTCCATGACCCATCCACCATAGCTGCACCAGCGCCAATGCCCAAAAGCAGAATGGGAAAAGGGACTGTACCGAAGCACAGTCCCTTGCAGTTCGATTCAGCGCGGCCGCTTAGGAATCAATTTCACAGGCCAAGATCACGCCGGCCATTGGGTCGACGAAGCCGCCGAACTTGTGGTGAGTGTCGGGGATTCCAACCAGCAATTCTAGCTCGCCATCGCCATCGATGTCGCCAGACTCCAGGTTGCGGCCCAGGGTCTTGTTGGCAAGAACGGTGTTGGTCGTCCCGGTGATGCCGAGCAAGGTGCCGTTGGCGCCGTCTAAGAGGACGACGGCGGCAGACGAGGCGGTGTTGGCGCGACCAACCGCTCCGCAACCACTTGCCAGTTCCGGAATGCCGTCGCCGGTGAGGTCTTCGACCATGGCGATGCTGGTGCCCAAGCCATGTGCGCGCCAACCGTGGTAGACGGCGTTGTAGCCCCAGATTTCAGTCATGGTTGCGCCGTCGTAAACCCACACTTCGCCGGTTGGGTCGTCATAGCCGCCGTAGTCGTAGCTGCCCATGGCAAATTCGGCGATGCCGTCGCCGTTGACGTCCACAAAAGGAATGGCGTACCCGGCGGCGAAGGAAGAGAAGATTGCCGCCCTGGTGTCAGTGGAGAAAATCTTGGTGGCGGCGTACCACCAGCTGCCTTGAGGGTTGAAGCAAATGTCGGCCACACCGTCGCCGTCGTAATCGGGCATGGCTACCAGTGGGCGCAGCATACGGCCTGGATCGTAATAGCCAGAGATGCCAGTGCTGATGGTAAAGATGGGCATGATGGCAGTGAGCAAAGTATTGCCGTTGAAGACTTTGATTTTGTTGCCTTTGGTTGCAACTACTGCCAAGTCGGGCACTCCGTCGCCGGTGAAGTCAGTGCCGCCAACGACGCCATCTCCGAAGCGGGTGTAAGTGAAGACATCGCGCAGTTCGCGCAAAGTGTCGCCGGTGGCGCCGTCATAAATGACCACGCAGCCCACATCGGAACCGTTGACACGACCGGGCACGGTAATGGCGTATTCCGGAATGCTGTCGCCGTTCAGGTCATGCAAGCCGCTGAAATCAAGGCCGAAGTGCTCAATGTCATTCAGGCCGAAGTGTTCGCGAATTGTTGAACCGTCAATGCCGGAGATCAAAGCACAGTAGCCGACGTTTCCGTATTTGGGCGCGTACGGGCTGCCGACCAAATAATCGTCAGCCAAGTCGCCGTCGATGTCACCGACTATGCGTGCTTTACTCAGTTCAGCATGAGCGCGGCCGTAAACGCGATAGCCGACCTCCGCGGATTGAGCAGCGGCGAAAGCGTCGGCCGTGACAAAAGCGGCCACAGTAAAGAGTAGGGGAGAGAGTTTCATGGTTGTGAGGGTGAATGGACTATTCAAACTACCATATCGGGCGGCTTTTGCGTCACAGACCCGTTGAAAATTTAATCACCCTGATTCTGCTTTAGGAAGGGGGCATAGGCGGCGTCGGCAATGCGGACATGATCGTGCCACCAGCTGCTGAGCAAGCTGCGGACCTCATTGAGCGGGAGGTCGCCGCTTTCGGCTTTTGTTTTTGCGTGATTAATTAGGTCGTGCAGTTCGGCGTGCAGCATTTGATGGTGCTCAAGCCCGGGGTATTCGCACTCTTTCATTAAACGCTCTTCCATTGCGAAGTGGGCGACGCAGCTCTCTTGAATTGACGTCACGATCTCTAAGGCTTTGGCAGGATCCTCCTCGACAATCTTGCGGCTTTCAATGACAAACTCAAGAAGCTTTTTGTGGTCATCGTCTATTCGATCGACACCAATACTATTCAAGTCATCCCACTCCAAAGGCACGTCGTAGGGGTATTCCAAATTGACCGCACCTGCCAAGTGCGGACCGCTGCGACCCATGGCTTGGTCCAATACTTTGCGCACCGCTTCGCCGAGTTGTTTTGATGTAAATGGCTTCGGCAAAGTAGGTAGTTGGATAATGGCAGAACGTCGGTGTTGCCTGGCTTGATCGGCAAACCCCGATACTAAAAGTATGCGTAGCTCTGGATGATTAATACGCGCCTGCTCGGCAAGGTCAAAACCGGAAATCCCACCGGGCATAACGACATCGCTTAAAAGTAAATCAATCTTGGGATTCTGTGCCAAAATGCGCAGAGCCTCCCTGGCGCTGGTGGTTGTGAGTACCTCATAGCCAAGGGCTTCGAGTATTCCAGTCTCAACAGCTAGCAACTGCTTTTCGTCATCGATGCAAAGAATGGTTTCGGTTCCGTGAGGGGTGCTGCTCTCTTTGGTGGTTTCAACTATTTCCTCATCAGGCCCCTGCAAGCAACGCGGGAAGAATAGATTGACGGTAGTCCCTTCACCGGGCAAGGTATCAATCACAATTTGACCGTGAGAGCGCTGCACGAATCCGTAGACCATTGCTAAGCCCAGCCCAGTTCCTTTGCCGGCAGGCTTGGTGGTGAAAAATGGCTCCATCACGCGGTCAACAAGTGACTCGGGGATCCCGCAGCCATTATCAATAACCGAAATGCAGACGTAATCCCCTGGGGCCAAGTTTCCTCGGTGATAATCTCTGGTTTCAACGCTGAGGTTTTGCGTCCTTATGACTATTGTGCCGCCCTGTTGCATGGCGTCGCGAGCGTTGACCGCCAAGTTGAGAAGAGAGTCCTCTAACTCGCCCGGGTCGAGCATGGTAGTCCATAGATCGTCGGCTAGTTCGAGCTCAATGGAAATAGCCGGCGTCAGCGTGCGACGGAAGAGAGAACTTAAGTCGTTTATAAGCTGATTTGCATTGAGAAGGATTTGTTCCCCAGATCCACGACGTGAGAAGTTTTTGAGTGAGTTCTGCCGCTCGCTCAGTGGACTTTTGAATGGCTTCCACCCTTGTCTTGGCTTGGCCTGATAGGTCAGTCTCAAACTGCAGCAATTCAATGTTGCCCAATACAATGCCGAGCAGGTTATTGAAGTCGTGAGCAATTCCACCAGTTAGCTGGCCAATCGCTTCCATCTTTTGCGCTTGCCTTAATTGACCTTCCGCCGTTGACTTAGAAGCTTCAACTTCAAAGCGTTCGATCGCTTCGGCCAAAGCATTGGCGATGCCGTTGAGTAAATCTTTCTCTTCCTTGGAGAACGGATCCCTGAGAGCATTTGGCGAACTTTGAAGATAGTAAATTTCAATTGCGCCACGATTTTGATGCAAGACTTCGATAGGGGCTCGCAAGCGCCAAGCACTGGTTTGGAATCCCTCGCTCTTATAGGTATAACGATCTAAGCGAATGCGTGCGCGGACTAAATGGGCCTGGCGACATCCGCCGGGAATGAGCTGAACTGCCTGGGTAAGAAGACTTCGCAGGGATTGGGCGTTGCGAATGGCGTCTGAGAGAGCATAAAGCGTTTCCAGCTCCTTAACGCGTTGCTCAACCCGAGTTGCCAGGGTGGCTAGTGACGTGCCGAGCTGGGTGATTTCATCAAAGACTCGACCGGTCGGTTTGTCAGCCCCTCCGTCTTTGGGGCCGGCGGACTCAGTTGAAAATGATTCTGTTGCCGCAATGAGATGACGAATGGGGCGGTTTACTGATCGGTGCAAAGCCCAGATCAAAAAAGCCATCGCCAAAATGAGGGCGAGGAGAACTTGGTAATTGGCGGTGAATGAAGAGACAAAGCTCGGTCTTGGGCCGAGGTCGTAGCGCAGGATTAAAGCGCCCATGCGAGTTGGGCGCAGCTCGGACTGCTGGCGGGCTAGCTCAATTGGGAAGTAGGCATTAACGATGCGTTGCCCCTGAATGACTTCAATACTTGGTTTGTTCGAACTGGCAACTGTGTGGAAAGTTGTGCTGTCGAAGCCGTCCAGAATATCGTTGACATTTTCTCCCTTCCATTTCAAACGAGTGGCGAGTAAGACCGACTGTTGGTCGTCTACCACCAACAATGATTGATAATGCAAATTGACTCCACGAGAAGTGAGCGCGCTTTCGGCTTTGCCAAATTCTACGTGGCGGAAGTTGGCTTCCAGCTCCTTGCAAAGCAGATTCATATCATGAGTTAAAAACTCAATACTCTTGTTGCGATGCTCGCGTTCTCGCTCAATGGTGTCGGCCCATGAAACAACTCCAAGTAGAATAATGAAGATTGCCAGGACCAGAGTCGGCAACCAAATTTGCAGGGGGAGGTTGCTGGGCTTTCGCATCTATTTCTGAGGAGGGAGAAACTCGGGCGCCGTTAGTTCGCTTAGCGCAACTTTGGTTTTTAGCAGTTTTCTGTCCGTCATGAAGGTTGACAGGTCATTGGCAATCCTATTTAACTTGCTGGGCGAGCCAATAAGCAAGGTTCGATTCTCCTCCAGGTCTGGGATTCGAATTCCTAAATAGGACTCCGCCACTTCTTTTTCATCAATGCCTAACCTTGGCGCGATTCGGGAATAGGAATCTTCGGGATTACTCTCAATTCGTTCTGTCGCCTTAAAGAGGCCCGCTAGCAATGCGCGAACACTATCGGGATGAGTGGCCAGTGCGGAAGCGTTGACGACTAAGACATCGACAATGCGCTCAGGGATTTGGCTACTATCAAACAATTGCTTTGCACCAGCGTTTAAAAGCTTGGTTCGAATTGGCTCGAATGTGACGACGGCATCTACTGACTGATAGATTTCCACATGGCGATTAATGGGGCAATCCACCATTTCAATTTGCTCCACAGTCAAGCCTGCTGCTTGCAAAACCGAATCAAGCATGATGGCTCCAACTGCCGTGTATTCGACTGCAATCTTCTTCCCAGCCAGATCAGCGAGCTCTTTGATATGCGGCTTTGCCATAACGACGTCGCCGCCTTCTGAGAAATCCAGAACTGCTACAACTTTGAGATCGGCTTTGTCTTGGAGTAAGACTAAGCACTCATCCAACGTCAGGCAGGCGCCTTCCAATGAACCGTTTTGCATGGCATTCAACACGTCCGAGGCAGAGGTCATTTCTACCAGGCGAATTGTTGAAGTGTCGTAGTAGCCTAGTTCGCGGGCTAAATATAGAGGTTCGTATCCCGGCCAAGTGTTCGATCCGATCCTAAGGGTGGGCTCTGGAGGTTGGCCGCAGTTAGGGAGAAAACAGGCTAGGAGTAAGAGAATTAGCCTGAGCAGAGAATTCGATTGGGGCTGAATTCGGCTCATGGGTAAACTTCATACTAAACCTCAGTATGTTGGAAGTCCGTGTAAAAAAAGGGATTGCACCGCAGTGCAATCCCTTGTGTTGGCGCGGGGTTGTGAATCGCGCCGCTTGGTTGAGGCTTGTGGTGTTGGCCTTAGAAGCCCATTCCGGGCATGCCGCCGCCCATTCCGCCCATGCCACCCATTGGGTCGCCGCCGGCTCCCGGAGGCATGGCTGGTGCGGGCTCCGGAACTTCGGAGATGAGGGCTTCGGTGGTCAGCAACAAGGTGGCAACAGACGCAGCGTTCTGCAACGCGATGCGAACGACCTTAGTCGGGTCGATGATGCCTTCCTTGAACAGGTCCTGGTACTCGCCAGCGGCAGCGTTGTAGCCCTTGTTGAAGGCTTTTTCGTTGCGCACCTTCTCAACGATGACGGCACCGTCAAGACCAGCGTTGGTAGCGATTTGACGCAGCGGAGCTTCCAGTGCGCGACGCACGATTTGTGCACCAAACATCTGGTCGCCGGTCAAATCCAAGTTGTCAACGATCGCTTGGGCGCGAATCAGCGAAGTACCGCCACCAGGAAGAATGCCTTCCTCGGAAGCGGCGCGAACTGCAGCCAACGCATCGTCGACGCGGTCCTTCTTCTCCTTCATCTCAGCTTCGGTAGCAGCGCCAACGTTCAACACGGCAACACCACCGGCCAACTTAGCCAGACGCTCAAGCAGCTTCTCCTTGTCGTAATCCGACGAGGTGCGCTCAACTTCAGCGCGGATCTGCTCCATGCGGCCGCCAATGTTGTCCTGCGAACCAGCACCTTCAATGATGGTGGTGTCATCCTTGGTGATGACAACGCGCTTGGCGCGACCCAAGTCTTCGATGGTAGCGGTTTCCAACTTGTGGCCCATGTCTTCCATCAAAGCGGTGCCACCAGTCAAGATGGCAATGTCTTCCATCATCGCCTTGCGACGATCACCGAAGCCCGGAGCCTTAACGGCGCAGCACTTGAAGATACCGCGCAAACGGTTGACGACCAAAGTAGCGAGAGCTTCGCCATCAATGTCCTCAGCCATCACCAACAACGGCTTGCCGCTCTTGGCAACTTGCTCCAGCAGCGGCAGCATGTCGCGAATGTTGGAGATCTTCTTCTCGAAGATCAGCACGTAAGCGTCTTCCAGCTCACATTCCATGGTTTCGGCGTTGGTCGCGAAGTGCGGCGACAGGTAGCCCTTATCGAACTGCATGCCCTTCACTTCCTCGATGGTGGTTTCCAGCGAGCGACCTTCTTCGACGGTGATGACACCATCGCTGCCAACCTTGTCCCATGCTTCCGCCAACTTTTCGCCGATCTCGACGTCGTTGTTGGCAGCAACAGTGGCAACCTGCTGGATTTCGTCGCGGCCTTTGACTGGCTTCGACTTCCTGCCGATGTACTCAGTAACAGCGCCGAC
>CAZMDZ010000021.1:0-6015 GCA_964565175.1 uncultured Planctomycetales bacterium | reverse complement strand
GCTTCGATGCCGCGCTTCAACTCAACCGGGTTTGCACCAGCGGTGACGTTGCGCAGACCTTCTTCGAAGATCGCTTCCGCCAACACAGTTGCCGACGTGGTGCCGTCACCGGCAACGTCGGAAGTTTTCGAGCTGACCTGGCGCACCAGTTGAGCACCAATGTTCTCGTACTTGTTTTCCAACTCGATCTCACGAGCGACGGAAACACCATCCTTGGTCACGGTCGGAGTGCCGAAGGACTTTTCGATGATCACGTTGCGACCGCGCGGGCCCAAGGTGACTTTGACTGCAGAAGCCAGCTTCTTGACACCCTGACGGATGTGCTCGCGAGCGTCCTGATCAAAAGAGATTTTTTTGACTGCCATGACGATTCCTATGAATGATTGTGATTAACCAATGATTCCAAGGATGTCGTCCTCGGACATGATCAGGTATTCCTGGCCGTCCCACTCAACTTCGGTGCCGGCGTAAGAGGTGAAGAGCACGCGGCTGCCGATGGCAACGGTGAACTCGGTGCGCGAGCCGTCGTCCAACAGGCGACCTTCGCCCAGAGCGATGACTTGGCCTTCGGCCGGCTTCTCCTTAGCGGAGTCAGGAAGCACGATGCCACCGGCGGAGATGTCGGCAGCTTCGGTGCGTTGCACGAGTACCTTGTCCGCGAGCGGACGAATGGCGACTTTCTTGGCGGTTTTTGCCATGGTTGATTGAGCCTTTTAGTAGCGGTTCGAGATGATTTGTTCGACGGTGATGCGAAGGATCTCCGTGGGTACAGGCTTGCGCAGCATGGTGATTGCTCCCAATTCCAGTGCCGCGGTCTCGATTGCGGTGGACGGGTTGCCTGTCATGAGGATGGACGGCACCTGCAGGCCAGCTGACTTCAAGTGGTCCAGAATCTGAATGCCTGTCAGACTTGGCATGTGAACGTCAAGCACGGTCAGGTCGAAACTGGATTGCAGCAGCAGGCGCAGAGCCTGGGAACCGTCGGCCGCCGTAAGTACCTCGAACCCAGGACGATGCAGCGTTTGCACTATGGCTTGGCGGCAGTCGTCCTGATCGTCGGCTACAAGGATGCGGAAGGCCATCAGAATTCCCTGCCGCCTAGAAGCAAGCCGCGTGCCAAGCCAAAACTGCCGATTTGGCGCACTGCCGCTGAATCAAGGGCCGATCGACCGTTCGATTTGACTGGGCCGACGCCTACAGCATGGTGTCTTCTTCGTCCTCGCCCTCGTCGCCGAAGTCGGGCGTGCCTTCGAACAACTCTTCTTCCTCATCGAGGAATTCGCCCTCGGTTTCGGCGCGCTGCTCGCCCTCGGCCAAGATCGACGCGTCTCGCCAAGCGTCTACTTGGGCTGCAAGTGCTGCACTATCCATGTCACCGCCGCAGAGTAGGCAAATGCCGCCGCCTTCCAATGACTCCAGCGTTTCGGAGTAGGTGGCGATTTCGTAGCCGCAGTGCTTGCAGATCGGGGGAGAGGTGGTCATCGCTTGGAGGCGTGGGTTGGGGACGTCACGCTTGGCGTGCCGGGCGCAGGGAGCCGTGGACGTCGCGTTTGCACGGTCATTATCGCTCGCGGATCGCGGCAAGCAACGCTTGAAGCGAACCAGAAGTCTGCAGTGCATACAAGGCCGACGCCAGGTAATTTGCGGCGGTGGCGTCGGGGTGGGGTTCTTCGAAGAAGCGAGTGCACGAAGCACTGGCGCCAAACAAGATGTGGGATTTTGGATTGTCCTCGAACCAGAAACGATCCCAATCGCTGAAGCGGCTCTCGGCTCGGCGCGCGGCAATTCGGTGCAGGCCGCCGGTGCGCAAAATGGCAGGGTCCAGCGGCGGCAGTAATTCCACGCGTACCTCCCAAATCGGATCGTGGCCTTCGGTGCCCCAGGTGATGCCCGCGAACAGGCGCATTTGGCGCTGCGGGTCCGACCATGACAAGCCGTATTCACGGACGCCGTCGCCGGGTTGCGTGCTAAGCAGTTCCAGCGGGAAGTCCGAGGGAAACTGGTGATTGGCCTGCATCACCAGCAGCACCCGGTCGAGCTTGGCAAATAGCGACGGCAGGCGCAGCAGTGCAGCCAAATCCTCGAGCACCACCGGCTCGGTGGCCGGGCTTTTCAGCGCGGGCTCCGGCTCGGACGGCGGCAGTGGGACTGGCTCAATCACAGTCCAGACAGCTTAGCGCGTGCTTGGCGCTCGCCAAGATGGCGCGAAACCCTAGGCGGCGCTTCGCAAGTAAGACGCCAATTCTTCGCCTTCGAGGCCGCGGCCCAGGCTGCGCACCAACACGTGACTGGCTTCGTCGTGGGCGCCGAGGTCATGGTGAGTGAGCACCAATTCGGCGACGATTTGAGCATTGGCTGGGTCCGAGCAATAGGCTCGGCTTAGGTACTCCAGCGCGCTGGACGGATCGCCAGCGGTGCGCATCACGATGCCCAACTCGAGAGCAATCGATGGATCTGCAGGGCTGGAGCGGAATGCCTCGAGCAAAAGCGTGGCGGCGGCGTGAAAGCGGCCGTCGGCGCTGGCTTTGCGGGCATCGTAGATTTGTTGGGAAGAGGCACTCATGGTTCGTGGGGAACCATGTATCGGCCTCAAAGCACGTCCATCTTGACTACGCTCGAGTCTTCGTAGACACCTTGGTCATAGGTGACGGCCTCGAAGTAGAAGGTCTTGCCTGATGCAGCATGGGGCAAGCGGCGGTGGGCGGTTGCTTGCCCGAAGCCATCAGTGATGCCGTAGGCGCCGATCCAATAGGGGGTTCCCAGATCAAAGTTGTGGCCGCCGATGGAGTGGCCGCTGGTGCTGGTGCTGAATTGGATCTCGTAATGCACAAAAGGCCTGGCATTGGACAGGCGGCAATTGACGTTGTCACCACCATTTGCGCTGGGCGGTCCTTCCAGGATCAAGGTGTCCGTCGCTGCCAAACCGCCGTATTCGAAGGGGTGACCTTCGCCGAGGGTGTGTTTGCCGCCGAGCACTTTGGCGTGAATGGCCCCGCTTTCAATACCGGAAGTCGGCACCGAAAACGAGATCTGCGTGCCGTTGCCCGACGAGGTTAAGCCGCTGAGCTTGACCGGTTCGCCGCCGGGATCGTCGTCGTCGAGCAAGTCCGAGTTGAACCACAGGCGATTGTCGGTGGCGTCGAAATTGCCGCAGATGACGACCGCAGTTGCCCCTGGTGCCGTCGCACCGAGAATGGTGTCGATGTACGGCATGTCCGAATCCTTGACGCCGTAGATTGATTGAATGCCGTTGATGTCGTCGTAGATGATGTTGCGCTCGAAAATCGATCCACGGGCAATCGTGGAGTACATGGTCGACGCCGAGTTGTTCGAGTGGGCGAGTCCCAGCGCGTGGCCGTATTCGTGGGCGGCGATCCCTTGAATGTCCATGTTGAGCACATAGATGGTGTCGGGACCATCTTCAAACTCGTAGGAGAGGTCGGCGAACTCGATCAACCAACCGTCCCTACTTGGATACGCCCAAGCAATCGACCCACCGCCGCTGACGTCCGGGGCGTGGGCGACGTTCTTGCGCCAGCCGGAGCCAGGTCCAGTGGCGTTGCCGTTCCAGACCGGGTTGAAGTTGGCGTCGCCGTCGCCGATGTTCGGCTGAGTCGGGTCGCCGCTGCCATCACCCATCGAACTGCTTCCCCATTCGGCGACGCCCTTCCAAAACGCCAGTTCCGCGCCGTTGTAGCCGGGCCAGTTGGGGTCAGCGGTGTTGTTGTTGTTCGAGACCTGGTCGTCGAAGTTATTGAACACGCGGACGTCGCGTTGGCTCAACGGTAGGGAGAAGCCAAGCGTGTTGTAGCTCCACGCATCCACGCCTAGGGACATGGTTGCGGCAGCGAGCAGGAGGGTGGATCCTGCGGAGAACTTAAGGAAGGTCCTCATTCCGGATGGGTTGGAGGTGCGAGGCTGAGGCTGCCTCGGAAAAGAATACCCCATTCAGACGGTCGCCGCGGCCTCTGGGTTCCAGTTATCGTTCATGGGTGAAAAATTCTTCCTTAGAAGCGCTCTGGAGGGTAGATAGGGCGTTTTGACACAAAAAAAGGGAGCTACCCTAAGGTAGCTCCCTATGAGTTTCGGGAATTCGAAACTTACTGGATGTCCAACTGGATCATGTTGGAATCTTCGTAAACACCGCCATCCAAGGTCAGAGCTTCGATGTAGACGGTCAGGCCTGCAGCACCATTCGGAATCCGCTTGGTGATGATGGCCGAGCCGCTGGCATCGGTGGTGCCGGACTTGACGGTGACTTGGGGCAGACCCAGGTCGAAGACGTGACCACCAACGGTGTGGCCGGAGTTGGAAGTGCTGTAGTTCAGCTCGTAGTAAACGAACGGGCGAGCGTTCGAGAAGCTGTAGATGATGCGCTGGCCAGCGTTGAACGAAGTCGGGCCGTTAAGCACGATGGTGTTCGAGCCGGAGCCGCCTCCGCCGTAATCAAACGGGTGACCTTCGGACAAGGACTCACCGCCACCGTCAGTCTTGACGTGGATGCCACCAGCTTCGATACCGGAGCTAGGCACGGTGAAGGAGATCTGCGTACCGCCACCCGACGAGGTCAGGTTGACCAGCTTGTAGACAGCACCACCACCGGAACCGGCGTCAAGGACGTCGGAGTTGAACCACAAGCGGTTGCGGTCGCCGGAAGCGTCGAAGTTGCCACCAACTACAACAGCGGTACCACCTGCGGACAGGGAACCGGTGATGTTGTCGATGTAAGGCATGCCGGAATCCTGGACGCCATAGATGGCCTGAACGCCATTCTTGTCGTCAGCAGCGATCGAGCGAGTACCGGTGACACCGTTGCTGGTGGCGTAGTACATGGTGGCCGAGCCGGTGCTGGAGTGACCCAGACCTAGAGAGTGGCCGTACTCGTGGCAGCCTACGCCTTGGATGTCCATCTGGCTTCCGCCGATGCCGTCAGGGCCGTCAGCGAAGTTGAAGTCGTTATCGATGAACTCGATCGACCAGCCGTTGGCTCCACCAAACATCCAAGCGATGGCACCGCCACCAGAGATGTTCGGAGCGTGAACGATGTTCTCGCCAGTGGTGAAACCGGAAGCGTTGCCGTTCCAGATGGCACTGAAGTTTGCACCACCGTCACCCACGTTGCCTTGGGTGCCGTCGCCGGAGCCGTCGCCGAAGGAATCGGAGTTCCACTCAGCAGCAGCCTTCCACATTGCCAAGTCGGCGCCGGTGTAGCCGGGCCAGTTGGCATGCTCGGTAGTGTTGTTGTTCGACGCGTTGTCGTCGAAGTTGTTATGGACACGGATGTCACGCTGACCGATTCCCAGCTTGTGGCCGAGGGTGCTGTAACTTTCCGCGTTTTCGGTAATCGTCAGGCCGGAAGCTGCGATCAGAGCAGCAGAGCCAAAGCCAAGTTTGAGGAGATTTTTCATTTCTACTTCTGTGCCTTCTTGGCTTCGAGGGCCTTAGAGATACCAACCTTGAGGTCGGCGATGGTCATGTTCTTCTCAATCGCGAAGTCAGCACCACGGCCGAGGACGACGTCGCCCTTCGGGGTAGCGATTTCGCGATAGATGCCGCCGTAACCGGCCCAGAGGCAGCGGTCCACAGTTCCCCAACCTTCGACAGTGCCGCTGAATGCAACGACCTTGTTACCCACGCGGTAGTCGGCAGCGGCTGGCATGGTGGTGAAGGTCTGCGTGACACCTTGGTGGGTGCCGCCCATGAAGGCCATTTCCATGGTCTCGGGCTTGCCGGTGTAAAGGTTTTCGCCTTCAATGGTTACGAAGGTGAAGATACGCGGCTCGCTGGTGCCGTCGTTAACGGTAGAGAGGCCGGTATGGACGTTGGTGATGGTGCCGCGGACGCAGGCGTCCGTTTTGCTGACCATCTTGTTCAGATCGAGAGCCTCGATGCAAGCCACCGTGGTGCCCACGAGGGCGACGACGGCTGCGAAAGAGACCAAAAGGCGTGAGAGCTTCATGGTGTGTCGAGTTGAGGAAGGTGGGGATGAGGTGACCCCGTCAGGAGGACAAGGGG
>CAZMDZ010000020.1:0-20347 GCA_964565175.1 uncultured Planctomycetales bacterium | reverse complement strand
GGGCGCTTGAACCATCTCTTGCGATCAGCCCAGATGGGTGGATGGTGTTCAGCATGCAGCGGGCAAACGTGCGTTCGGTGATCCGCTCCGGCATGAAGGTTCAAGAGAACAACATCCTCCAGAACGAGGAAGCGAAGGACTTCATCGATCGCATCCCAACAGGAACTCTCAGCGCTCGCTGGAGTGACCCGCGCCCAGGCGTCAAAGCAGGCATGACCATGTTGCAAGGTTTTGCGGGCATGGGTCAAATGATGTTGGAGGGTCAAGACCTACCTTTCGATTTGGACCTGACCAAAATTCCGTCGGGTGACGTCATCGTCGCTCACCTCGGCCCGTCTGAAACATTGACATGGATGGACGATGCGGGCATGCGCTCCTACTCAAAGGGAAGCGTAGGCTTTGCCGACGTCTTGGCCCTGGTTGGCTACAGCGTCCCGATTGGCGCAGGCGCTGCCACCTACTTCATTAGTAGCCGCGTCGAAGAGTCCTTCCCTGAGTTCGAGACCCTCGAAGCCCCGGCGATTGGGACCGAGCGGCCAACCGAACCGTTGGCAGCAACTCACTATGAGTTGGCGCGCTTGCAAACGGCCATCTTGCTCTACGAGATGATGAACGAGCAGAAGCTTCCGAGCGCCTTGGATGACCTGACCGGCACCAGCGCGGAAGGTCTCGAATACTTGGATTGCCCGGAAGATGGCATCTGCAAAGATGGCTGGGGCAGCACTTTTGTCTACAAGTTGATCGATGGCGGCTACATCTTGTACTCCGTCGGTCCAGACGGGGTAGATAATGGCGGCCTGGGCGATGACATTAGCTTGAACTAGTTCTAGAATGGCCACCGAACAGCGGTGGCAGATTCAACATCCAACTGGAAACTGACCAAGCGGCGCCTCCTCAATCGATTGGCGGCGGCGCTTGGCCCGTTTTTGTTGCGTTCCCTTGCGTTTACCTGGCGTAAAAGGCGTTTTGGCAGCAACCACCTGAATGCTCGCGGCGAGAAGGGGCAGTACTCAATCATCGCCACTTGGCACGAAAGCATTCCTTCTGGCACGGTCATGCATCGCAACCGGGGTTACGTCGCCTTGGTGAGCTTGCATCGTGATGGCCAAATGATTTCGAAAATCATGGAGCGTTTGGGTTTTCGCACGGTCCGCGGTTCGAGTAGCACAGGAGGCACGCAAGCCTTGCGTGAAATGTTGCGAGTGGGGCGTGAACCGGTGTCGATGGTGATTACTCCAGATGGTCCGCGCGGGCCAGCTCACACGGTTGCACCAGGCACTTTGTTTCTGGCCGCAACCTTGGGCCGCCCGGTGATTGCTTACGGCTTTGCATGCAACAAAATGTGGCGCGCCAAATCATGGGACCGGATGGTGCTGCCGAAGCCTTTCAGCAAGATCGCAATTGGTTTTTCCGCACCAATGTTCGTCCCAAGAGAAGCCTTGAAAGACGAACAACTCATGGCGAAGTATCAACAGGAGCTGATGCAACGCTTTGAGGATGCGCACCAACATGCCGAAGCGGTGTTAGTGGGTGAGGCCGAACCCAATTGAAGTCACTTACTTGCATGAGCCAACTAGATTCCAATAGCCAAGCATGAGCCAGCAAACCAAGGTTTATCGCTACAACCCGCGCCAAGCACGTCAGCTTGCCGACGCGTTGACTCGTTGCGGTTATCAATTCAAAGACTTGGCGCACGCCAAGTTCCAAGCTCGCGGCGAAGGCATGACCGTCAGCCTATACAACAGTGGCAAATTGGTCGTCCAGGGTCGTCAGCCCGAGATGTGGGCGACTCGTTTTCTTGGCAATGCTGAAGAGGTTGTCAAGAAAAAGAAAGCAGAGAATGGCAACGCGAGTGCCAATGGTGCCGGCAACGGATTGGCGCCCAGTCAAGATCAGTCCGCAATTGGTAGTGACGAGGCTGGCAAAGGCGATAGTTTTGGCGGACTCGTGGTGAGTGCGGTTGCACTCAACGAATCAGACCTGCTGGCAATTGCCAAAGCCAAGGTGGGGGACTCGAAAGAAATCACCGACGACCGCATTCGCGTGCTCGCTCCGTGGATACGCGAGAACTTTCCTTATGCTGAAGTCGTATTGTCTCCAGAACAATACAACAGGCGATGGCACGATTGCGGCGACAACGTCAATAAGTTACTGACTTTGATGCACTCGAAAGTGCAAACCGAGTTATATGGCAAGACGGACATCCGAGTTTCGATCGTTGATCGTTTTTCGAGCGCGCATCCTGTTACCCATAAACTGAAAAATGAGTTGCCAGGAGTCAAGGTTGTCGAAGTTCCCAAGGCGGAAAGTTTTCCGTCGGTGGCGGCGGCCTCGATCCTGGCCCGCGATAGCTTCCTAACCATGACGAAAGAGTTGTCCGACGAATGGGCGGTGCCTATCCCTTTAGGTAGCGGCGGGCCGATTCCACGGGCACTGCGTCAATTTTTGCGCATCCATGGCCCCGACAAGCTGGCGATGGTGGCGAAGACCCACTTCAAAAACGTGCAAAGGATCGCAGAGGAACAACGTTGGAGTTGAGCTTTCATGGCGCCGCCGGTGGCGTCACCGGGTCTTGTCACTTGATTCAAGCCAATGGCAAAAACGTTTTATTGGATTGCGGCATGTTTCAGGGGCGGCGCAAAGAGGCGCGCAAGCTCAACCTGACCTTTGGTTTTAATCCGCACTGCATCGACGCAGTCGTCCAGTCGCACGCCCATATCGACCATTCCGGAAAGCTGCCGCTTTTGGTGGACGGTGGTTTTGCGGGCAAGATCCACGCCACTCACGGCACTATGGATTTATGCAAGATACTGTTGCGTGACTGTGCTCATATTTTGATGCGCGATGCCTTGTACCTCACCAAGAAACGAATGAAAGAGCAGGCGCGCAAACGCAAGTTGGCGCGACGACGTTTACGCGAGGTGCACGACACCATCGACTATGGAGCCGAACTTGACGTCGGCAAAATTCCGCGGCCGGTTTCTCCGCTGTACCTCAAAGAAGATGTCGAGGAAGCGCTGAAGAGATTTAAGCCACACCGTTATGGCAAGTGGTTCTCCGCCGTTGATGGAATGCGTTTTCGTTTTCACGATGCTGGTCATATCTTGGGCTCCGCATGGGTCGAGGCAGAAATCACTGAGCACGAACAAACCCGACGTTTGATTTTTACAGGTGACTATGGTCGCTCAGGAGCCCCGTTGTTGCGTGCGCCAAAACCCTTGTTGCCGGCGGATGTTTACATTTCTGAAAGTACTTATGGTGACCGCAGCCACCCGCCATTCCAAGGCATGCGCGACGGTCTCGCAGCTGCGGTTCGTCGATTGGCGAAACGCGGCGAAGGCAAGTTGCTGATCCCTGCCTTTGCTGTCGGCCGAACTCAAGACTTACTTTTCCACCTGGGCCAGATCTTTAAGAATGAAGAAGCGCCGCGCGTACCTGTGTTCGTTGACAGTCCGCTGGCAACGGAAGCAACGGCGATCGCGCGCAAACATCGCGACTATTTCAATCAGTCGGCGATAGACGCGCTGAATGGCGATAGCGGCGACACCTTTTCGCTGTTACCCGGCGTGAACTTTGTTGAGTCTGCTGCGGAAAGCAAGGCGTTGAATCGACGCAACGATCCAATCATTGTCCTTTCCGCCTCCGGCATGATGGAGCAAGGTCGAATTCTTCATCATTTAATTCATGCCTTGCCGCGGCCGGATTGCGAACTACTCATCGTTGGTTACCAGGCCGCCAGCACCCTCGGCCGCCGCATCCTAGAAGGTGCAAATGAAGTTCGCATCCTTGGGGAGACCGTTCGCGTTAAAGCGCGCGTCGAAGTGATGACCGGTTTTTCTGCCCACGCCGACCGCGACGATCTGCTTCGAGCGCTTACGCCAAACGCCAGCAATGCAGAAGTTTTGTTCTTGGTGCACGGTGAAGAGGATCAACGGCGTGCGCTTGCAGAAGAGGCCTCCCAACGCGGATTTCGTCGGGTGGAAACTCCTGAGATGGGCCAGAGTTTCACCCTCTAAGGTTAGGAAACGAGGAGCGGAAACGGGGAGCGGGCGTAGGCTATGTCGCCATGACACAAGCCCACGCCCACGATCGCCAAGAGGTTGAATTTAAGCCGCAGCGCATCGCCGTGGTTACGGTTTCGGATACGCGCACTCTCGAGACGGATAAGTCAGGCGCCTTGCTCCAGCAGAAGATGGAGGATGCCGGTCACCACTGCAGCAAGCGAGTCATCGTCGTCGATGAGGTCGAAAAAATCCAAGCCGAGGTGAGCAATCTGCTCGCCGACGCTGGAACCGACTCCGTCATCGTCACCGGCGGAACTGGTGTCACCCCACGCGACGTTACCCCAGAGGCGCTCGAGCCACTTTTCCAAAAGGCGCTGCCCGGCTTTGGCGAGCTTTTCCGGGCCCTCTCCTATGAAGAAATCGGCGCCGCCTGCATCCAATCCAGGGCCACGGCTGGCATGGCCGACGGCAAGGTTATTTGGGGTTTGCCGGGCTCAACCGGCGCCTGCCGACTGGCGATGGAGCAGATCATTTTGCCGCAAATGGACAGCCGCACTCGGCCGTGCTCCTTTCCCGGATTACTTGGCTAGGGCATGGGCAAGCCATGTGGAAAACCCGTGGAAATCACGCTGAAAAGCCGGTGAATTCCGCCCAAATGCTTCCCAACTACCTGTAAATAAACAAGTTATTGTTTGCCAGGGGGTTTTCAAGCCAATTGTTGAGAATTAGATCCCGATAATCAGGACTCGTCCTTCGTTTCTGGCTCAGATCCCCCTTTTTCCTCGATTTCAGCGTCTGACTCAGGCTCAGTCGAGCCAGGGCCTGCGGAATGATCCACCGCTTGTCGCCAGTCGGGAATGTTGGCTGCCTTCTGAATTTGCTGTCCTATGTCGGACGTACTACGGGTGACCTCGGCGCTTTCGCGTTCCAGGTCGCGAATCGCGTCTTCGATGCCGGATTCGCGACGGATTTCGTTGATTGAGCGCCGCGCCTTGAAAAACAGCCTGCCCATCTCCTTGGCCACATCCGGCAGCTTGCCGCCGAACAGCATGAGGCCGAGGAGGACGACCCAGAAGATCTCGGTTCCGCCAATGAATGCGAGAGGCATGATGGCCATATTCTAATTCCTTTTGCCCCGTTTCACCCGCTTCATCGCGCCGGTGTCGCCGCCGAGTGGACAACCGCTTCTTGATAAAACGGTTGAGTCAAGAAACACGGCAACAAGTTGACGCCGAAGCGCTGCTCGCCAGTGACGTCGTTGCGGGCGGAGTAGAACTCGAAAGCAAATCCATGGCCGTAGTAGGTCATGCCAAGACGCGAGCTTGTGGTCGAGTTTCCAGAGCTTTGGAAGGTGCGGCCAACGTGGAATTCGAAGGACGGGTTGATTCGCCAGCGCGCTTGCACCGTGGTATTGCGGAATGCAAAGTCAGGCAGCTCCTGTGGGTCCCAGTGGCGCTGTTGCAAAGTCAGGCGCCAATTTGGATTGGGCGAAATGCTGATTTGCGAAAAGTGCTCCTCTAAGTGGTCGCTGTCAAAGCGATAGCGCAGGTGCGAAGTGGTTCGTACCCCGCGCAGCATCCCGCGCTCTACGCCCGGGTCCCAAACTAAGCGCATTTCCCCGGGGCCCCAATTTTCCGCCGGTTGGCCGTCGCGCGGGGAGGGGAATAAGTCGTCGTACAGCGGCTCCGAAGGCTTTGGGTAGTAGGCGGCGAGCAGATCTAAGTCCAACCAAGGACGCGCTTGGTTTTTGCCGTACCAAAGCTGGCGCACCGACACTTCTGCCGCTTGGCCCGAGCGACGAGTGTCATAGGGTTCAAAGGCGTACCAATTGGCGTCGGGGCGATCGAAAACCTGCAGATTGCGCAATCGAACCATCGGCCGCACGCGGTGCAACCAGCCGTCGGCAAATTGGCCCTCGAAGACCATGCTGGTTTCGACAAAGCTTTCGACGGCCCCCTGTTCATCGTTGCCGCCACCGCTCGAGGCGTTGCGCACCGCACCGACGTCGGCGCGCACGCCGGGGCGGATGGAAACGCCCGCTAGGTTCATCGGCATGGCCAACTCCGACCACAAGCGCGCCCGGTCGCGAACTTCATCGTCGACCGGCGTATAAGCGGTTTTATTTGACGGCGCGGCAATCCCCAAGCTGCGCAGTTGGAAGCGACCAACATCAAAACCCCACGCAAAGTTCAATGCGCTGCGGCCATCGGTGCCGCCAAAAACACCGGTGGGTACGTTGGCGACGGTCGCGGAATAGTTGTCGTAACGGGCGCGCGGCAGCAGGTCGAGTTGCTGGGCAATGGGGCCGCCGTGTTTGCCGTACCCACCAAGTGGGGTGTAGCCAGCGTCGTCGAGTCGGTAGGCGGCGCGGATCGAAAAGTGAGAATGATCCTGATTTTTGCGTAGGTAAATTTCACTTAAGGCATCGTCATTGTTGATCCATTCGGAACGGAAGAACTCGGGGTCAACGATCGGATCGCTGGTGAGCGCCAAATCAAGATCCAACTCCCAGTCATCGGCCAAAGTAAATCGGTTATCCCAACGTACACGCCAGCGGAAGTCATTGTCGCGGTGAGCAAAGCGGCGCAGGCGGTGGACGTCTTCGGCGTTGTCGTTAAGGGCGAAGAGATCCCAATCGCTTTTCCAATCTTTACCGGTCAGCGTGCCGTGTGCGCGCATCGGAAAACCGCGGCGGGTGGAGAACATCGGTAGCAGTCGGTAGTCGAGCTTGCCCAACTCGATTTCAGAACTCGCCGCAAAACCGATCTCAACTGCAGTGCCCAATTGCTTGCCTGATGAGATGCGAAAACTGCGCAAGCCGAAGCCCGCGCCGGGATCTTCCCCACTGTTGAATTGAAATGCCGGCATCGGCATCAAGCGACGCGTTCCAATTTCCAACCATGGTGTGGTCGGCTTCCAGTTGTATTCGCCGCGGCCGTCGGGAGTGCCGACCAACTCTTGGATTGCCATCGAGTAAACCGGGTCCTTGAGATGGCAGGCAGTCAACCGCGCGAGCTTGGCGCGCAACACGCCGTCGGGAAATTCTTGCAGGTACTTCGCCTGCATTCGCCAAGGCCATAAGTTTGGACTGCGCTCGGCGGGCACCGTGATCTGTGCTTGATAAAGAGTGGCCACGCCGCGCGGCGGACTATGACTAAGCCATTCGCATTCAATAATGGTGAAACCCGAATCAATGCGCACGCCGCCTTCGAGGCGGATTTCCAAAATCAACGCATTTTGAACCGGCTTGCCTGGCAGGCCAATCAAGTCGGTAGCCAAATTTCCCAACAGCAAAGAACCTTCAGCAGCTTGCTGATATCGCTCGCGATCCAGTCGAACCACCGCACGGTCCGCGCGCACCGTTTTGCCGTCGGCGACGACGTCGATGTCCTCAAAGGAATAAATGATTTGGCTGCCATCTACCTCTGAAATTACCGAGCCGTAATGGACTTCGTCCTGAACCACTTCCTGTGCTACAGGAGCAGTTTGCTGAGCGGCGGCGAACAGCGCGATGCAGGCGATCATTTTGGGTCGGAGGGGGCTTTGGTCACGCTTCCCTGGCGAGAGGATATGAGCATGCGCCGCGGATCCAAGCGAATCCAGTCGGCTTCCACTACTCGGCCATCTTCCAAGCGCAACCATGCCTTGCGCCGGGCGTTGCGATGCATCTCGATTTCTTGCGAAACTGGATCCATGTCCAGCTTGTGCGCCCGACCGCGGCCCTGCGGGTGATCGAATTCAGCGTGACCTTCGAGGTGCAACATAGTCTTGCCAAACTCATCGGTGTCCCACCACAAGCGATTGCCGGTGCCGTGCAAATCACGCGCCCAAATTTCGGCGTTGCCAGTGACCCAGCCGCTATGAGCAGACATTTCACCAAACTGGCCAACCACGCGCTGGCTTTGACCGGTGAGGTCAATCAAGGTCAGGTCGAGGTCGTCTTTGAGATCAAGCTTGCCGCCGGGGTGCATCAAGATCCAGCCGGCACTGGCGATTATGGTTTGACCGTCGCCCAAGGTGGCTTCGAAGGGCTTGTCGTTGCGGGTACGAAAGAGTTCAAGCCTGCCGTCTGCATGCATCAATGCTTTTTGCGCGGTGCCACTGCATGCGCCAGAAAAAACTACGTTGCCTAGAAAGCTCCAGCTTTCATCGTGGTGGCGATAGGCGAGGTCAGCAGCGACTATGCAACGACTGCCGTTCAGTCCCATGGCAACGGCAGGGAAGTCAACATTAGGCGAACCGGTCAAGCACAGTTTGTCTTCAGACAAGAAACATGACTTCCCAGAACCGATCGCGTTGCCACCCTCCACTGGAAAAGTTGCAAGCATTGGATTGCCGCGCGCAGTGATCTGGCCGTTGTCCATCACCTCCACTCGATCACCCAAGATGCGGCCATCGTCCAACTTCCATTCCACCGCACCGGTGGCTTTGGCAAGAATCGGAACCTTGCCATTACTTGCGTCTAACTTGTTGCCATTAAGCTGCCAGTCGTGGCCATCGTGGTGGCCGCTCATGTCGAAACCAGTCGGACTATGAATCTGCCCACCTTCGGTAAGCAGCACCGTCGGCGATTGCATGGTGTCGATCTTGGCGCTCGAGGGGTAAGCCAAAACGTCGGTCGCCTCGAGATCAAAATCGTCGCCTTGCGTTTGCAGCCGTTGCGCGAAAATCATGCCTTGCTGTGCCAGCAGCATTGGGTCACCCTCGGCAAGCAAGTGATTGTCGGCGGCAATCGATACGCGTTGGCTTTGCACATAACCTTCCAGTCGATTGACGGTGACGCGATCCCATAAATCGAAGCTGCCATTTTCTGGATCAATCCAGCCGCCACCCTTCGAGGTCAACCAACCGCCGCCTTCGCCAAAAGTGTGGCCAAGCAAGGGGCCGTCAACAAGCAAGCCGTTGAGCTTTTGGTCGGCATTCCAGCGACCTTCCACGGGTCCACCCGAAAGAGTGTGGAGCGCACTGGTCCAATAGGTTTCGCCCTCGCCCTCAAGGCTTTGTGGGAACCAATTCTGGCCATCGCTCTTCACCGTAACGCGCAAGCCTTTGCTTTCCAGGCGACCGGAAGTGCCATCTTCCAACGGCACGTTCATCCAGCAATCTTGTATGGCATGAAGCACGATTTCGTGAGTGTCTTCGTCAATCGGCCGGAAGACACCGCCGCCATCGGTATGGCCATTGAATACTTTTTGCTTGCCAGCGAGCTTCCAATCCAAGCGCCCATCTTGTTCGCCGATGTAAATGGTGCCGGTCGCCGGATCCAAGCGCAGGTCTTGGCCGGTCCATTCCATGGTGTTGGAAGTGAGGCGGAATTTGCCAGGGCAATGCACTTCATTGCTTAGCGGATCGAGCAATGCCAGGTCAGTGGTCAGCACAAATTCCTGCCCACCGGTGAAGGATGGAAATCGCACCGTCGGCTGAATCAGTCGCCAGGGTCGGTTGCGATCAAGGTGAGTGCCGGATTCATCGCTCAGCACCGCCAGCCACGCACGTGGCGCGCGGGCAACGACCTGAGGTTTCTGTTCCTTCGACAGGCTGGTGACCAGAGCTTGGCGGAAACTCATGCCGTCGGCGTCGGGGCCAGGGTCGATGCCGACGATGGTCATGGTCGGCACGCGCTCGGTGGCGGTTTTGCCTTCGATGCGTTCTTCCAGCTCAATCCGAAAGCTGCCCTCCATGCCAACGGTGACGCGGCCCAAGCCATCGGTCGGCCAGGGGAAACCGGCTGGCCCGGTGCCTAGCGGTCGCAGATTGCCCTCGCGATTGAGGTAGAGGTTCAGCGCCAGCAAAGCCACCGTCAGGGCAATGCCGAAGTTGCCTAAGCGCTTGAAATTCATTGAGCTCCGGCCCTCGGACCGGAGTCACTGCGGGCATCCACTAGGATGTCGCAAACCTCGCGAAGGGCGCCGCGGCCAGCATTGGCTTGGGTGACATGGTCCGCGCGCGTGCGGATGAGGTCAGTGGCTTGCGGCGGCGCGAAAGTCAGGGCGGCGGCGTCGAAAAGGGGCAGGTCGGGTAGATCGTCCCCAAGCGCGGCGACCTGGCTGCGATCCAAGCCTCGGGCTTCGACCAAGCTGCGGGCAAGTTCGGTTTTGTCGGCGATGCCGACGTGAATCTCTTGGATCCCCAACTGTTGAGCGCGGGCAACCACTGCCGGGTTGTTGCGGCCGCTGATGACGGCGACTTCAAGGCCCATTTTCTGCGCTTGCTTGACCCCATAACCGTCGTGGGCGTAAAAGGTTACGGACTCGTGGCCATCCTTGTCGAAAGTGATGGTGCCATCGGTCCAGCAGCCGTCGACATCCGATAGAAGCAGCTGAATCTGGCTGGCGCTGTCGCGTAGTGCGGCGGAGAGGCTAGCTTTCGGGCTCGACGGGCGATCGGAACTCATAGCCTTACCTCCAACAGATCTTGAACGTCGACCAGTCCCACAACCTTCTCGGCGGCATCGACCACCGGCATTTGGTCCACATGGGTGTCTTTAAAGCGCCGCAGCACCTCGCCGACGAGCTCATCTTGCTGCAGCCGACGCGGATCGGCGGCCATGTGCTCGCAGATCGGCGAGGCCAGGTCAAGCTGCCCCGATTCAGCCAATCGGCGCAAGTCGCCGTCGGTGAAAATGCCTTTGAGCAAACCATTTGCGTCGATAATGATGGCTGCGCCAGGGCGACCGGGTGTTTGCGACATTACCGCCAAAGCCTGACTGAGATTGGCGTCGTCGCCCAACAGCGGGACTTCTTTGCCGCTCCGCATGATTTCGGACACCAGCATCAGCTGCTTGCCCAGAGAGCCGGCCGGGTGGAAGCGGGCGAATTCCTCGCGAGTGAAGTCGCGGCTTTCCAGAACGGCCATCGCCAAGGCGTCGCCCAAAGCCAGCATCACCGTGGTGCTGACGGTCGGCGCCAAGCCCAGCGGACAGGCTTCAGGGCCTTCACCCAGCTCTAACACAAGGTCAGCCTTTTGTCCCAGTGCCGAATCGGCCGATTCACAGATCGCAATGGTGCGCGCGCCGATTGCCTTGATCGGCCCGAGCAGGGCAACGACCTCGCGAGTGCCGCCGCTTTTCGACAGCAACACCACCACATCTTCTGGCCGCAAGCGACCTAGATCGCCGTGCAGTGCCTCGGCTGGGTGCAGAAACAAACTTGGCGTACCGGTGCTGGCCAAAGTCGCCGAGATCTTCTGACCGACCAAACCAGCCTTGCCCATGCCAGTAACGACGGCGCGTCCACGGCACTGCAGCAGCATTTCACAAGCTTGCAAAAAGCCGATGCCGAGCCCGTCGGCAAGCCGCGTTTGCAGAGCGGAGAGCGCATCGGCTTCAAGTTGCAGCACTTGAAGGCCGAGCCGAAGGGCATTTTTGGGGTCAAAAGCCATGACTACCAAGCGCGGGGCATCGAATACGCCGCTCCATATTGTAGGAAAGCTCTCGCGCAGCGAGAATGCATGGCACCGATGGACACCTACACCATCATTCTTACCGCCGTCATCATCCTCATGTCGTTCACCGTGCATGAGGTGGCGCATGCCGTTGCGGCCTACCGGCTAGGCGATCACACCGCTTATCGAGAGGGCAGGATCACCCTGAACCCCTTGCACCACATCGACCCGTTCATGACCCTCATTCTGCCCGGGGTGTTGCTGATGTCAGGGAGTCCGGTGGTTTTTGGTGGCGCCAAGCCAGTTCCAGTCAACCCTTACGCTTTCCACAACTATAAAAGAGACAATGCGCTCGTCGCCGCTGCCGGGCCAGCATCCAATCTGGTCATGGCGTTCATGTTGTTCGGAATTCTGTCGGCCTTTCTCCATACCGAGTTTTGGACCACTAGCTCCAAGGGCGTTGAAGCCCTTTATTACGCCGCGAGAATCAACTTATTTCTAGCCATGTTCAACATGGTTCCGATTCCGCCGTTGGATGGATCGAAGGTTCTGCAGTACTTCCTTCACGGCGAGGCGCGGGCTCGTTATCTCATGTTAGAAGCCAAGGGCATGTTTTTGCTTTTCGGCCTACTGATTCTTGACCGTGGCATTCTGCACCTCGGTATCTTCGAGACCTTTTACGATCTCACCGTTTCTCCGCTGGAACACGCTTTCATGTCGGCAGTGAACCTGGACAATTTCTTCCGGCTCGGATGATTCAAACCCTTTGATCGCCTGCCCAGCCAATCATCCAATCCATCGCTTTTCTCAATTGCAACTTCGCTTGGTAGGATAAGCCCCGAAGGCCCCCGCAGGCCCTTTGCTGAATGATCGAACCCGTCCACCCCGAAGAACTTCCGCCGTCGCGGCCGGTGGTGGGGGCGAACCCTGACGAAGTTGCGGGCGCGGAGCCCGAAAACGAAGACGATTTCACCGTGCACCTCGACCGCGTTTTCCGCGGGCCGTTGGATTTGCTGCTGCAGCTGGTCCGCGAGAAAGAGCTCGAGATTCACGTCGTCAGTTTGGCCCAGGTTTGCGACGCTTATTGCCAGTACATCCGCCATTTACCGGCGGTGCAGATCGACGAGGCGGCTGACTATCTGGTCATCGCCGCGACCCTGCTGGCGATCAAATCCAAGTCGCTGCTGCCGACCGAAGAGGTCGACCTCGACGAAGATCCATTCGACCCCAGTGAAGAGCTGGTTCAGCAGCTGCTTGCATATAAGGAGTTGCGCCAAGCTTCCGATCAACTGGCCGAGCGCTGGCATGCACGTCAGCAGTTGCTGCCGGCTGGCGGAAAATGGCTGGGCAAGCTGGAGGTCGACGAAGACGAGGAGGAGGAAGAGTGGGACGTCGGCGATTTGTCGATTTGGGACCTGCTCAAGATCATCAACCGCCTCGAGGAAGAAACCGGCTTCATGAAGCCCCATTCGGTGCGCCCAGTCGGCCGACCGCTGCGCGCCTACGTGCAAGAGGTGTGGGAAAAACTGCAGTTTGTCTCCAAAACCTCTCTGCTCACCTTGCTGAAAGACGGCAACCACGGCCGCTCCGACGCAGCCTTTTATTTCGTCGCCCTGCTTGAGCTTGCCAAGCAACAGCAAATCAATCTTAAGCAACGCGATTTTTACGACGACATCCACGTCCAGCGGCTGGAAACCACCGGTTTCTTCAACTTAGACAGCATCGACGACCAGTTCGACGAAGACCAAGAAAGTTCTGAGCCAGAAGTGGATGAGTTGCTCCATAACGAGCTTCCCCTGTCCTAAAATTAGCAGGCGGCAATCACCGCTCGCCCCATCAGAAAATCGTTCGAGATGTCCAACTCCTTAGAAGTAACCGACGCCACTTTCCAGGCTGAAGTCCTGGAATCCGACAAGCCAGTGCTGGTCGATTTCTGGGCCCCATGGTGCGGCCCTTGCCGGGCAATGTCTCCGGCCGTCGACGCCATCGCCGACGAACTCGATGACCAGCTCAAAGTGGTCAAGCACAACACCCAGGACTCGCCGAACACGCCGTCCAGCCTGGGCGTCATGGCCATTCCGACCTTCCTCGTCTTCAAAGGCGGTCAGGAAGTCGGTCGCCACACCGGCATGATGTCGGTGGATGACCTGCGCGGCTTAGTGTCGTCGCATCTGTAATCCTCGCTAGGCGCGAGGGAAAAGCAGGCAAAGCTTTGCGAATAGTCTTCTTCGGTTCTCCGCCGTTTGCTGAAGACTCATTTGGCGCTTTGCTGAATGGATCGCACAAGCCGGTGGCGTTGGTCACGGCGCCATCCAGGCGTGCGGGTCGCGGGCGCAAGGAAGTGGTCAATCCGTTGGCCGTCGCCGCTGAGCAAGCTGGCGTTCCCGTGTTGCGACCAAGTCGGGCGCGTGATGGCGAATTCTTGCAGCAGCTGCGCGAGTTGAAGCCGGACATAGGGGTAGTGGTCAGTTATGGCCAGATCCTTAGCGACGAGTTGCTGGCCATTCCCACCTTTGGTTGCATCAATGTCCATGGTTCGTTGCTGCCACGCTGGCGCGGGGCCAGTCCGGTTCAAGCGGCGATTCTCGCTGGCGATGACGAATCTGGAGTGTGCGTGCAAAGAATGGTCGCCGCTTTGGACGCTGGCGCGGTGTTGGCATCGCGGTCTGTGGTGTTGTCGCCGGATGAACGTGCTTTTGAGCTGTTTGATCGGCTAAAGAGGTTGGGCGCCGAGCTGTTGACCGACTTCCTCGATCAAGTCGGCGAGGGTCCGTTGCCTGCGGGCGAGGTTCAGGACGAAAGTGCTGTAACCATTTGCAAACGAATCCGTCCTCAAGAGGGAAGGATTTCGTGGCAACAAAGTTCAGAGCAAGTGGACCGCCTGGTGCGGGCAATGGCGGGGTGGCCATGGGCGCAGGCCCAGCTGCCCAATGGCGACGTCGTGCGCATCCTGCGTGGCGAGGCCAGCGCTTATCGACCCGAGCTCGATCCGGCTGCCGAAGGCGAATCCGCGCCACCATTGGCCGATGGCGGCGTAGGGCAAATCTTGCGCTTAGAGGGCGGGATTTTTGTGCGCTGCGGCGACGGCGTTTTTCGAATCGACGAACTTCAACGCTCGGGCAAAGCAGCCTTGGCGTCGGCGGACTTCTTGCGCGGTTGCGCACTCAAGGTAGGGGAGCAATTGACATGAAGCATGAGCCCGACGCTCGACGGATGGTTTTGGAGTTGCTGTTGCGCGCTCCAGATTTTCCCACCCGTGCATTTGCCGAAGCGGTTCGGCGGACTGGCTTGCCGGCGAAGGACGTCGGCTTGGCGCGGCAGCTTTTGGCTGGGGCTTTGCGTCATTGCCATACGCTTGATGCAATTTGTAAACCGTACTGCAAGAGCCGCATTAGTGACGAGGAAGTGTTGTGGACCTTGCGCTTAGGTGCGTACCAACTTTTTTACTTGTCCAATATCCCTGCCCATGCGGCGGTGCATGCCACCATTCAGTCGGCGCGCCCGTTTTTGCGGGATCGGATTGGTTTTGCCAACGCGGTTTTGCGCTCGTTGCAACGCAAGGCAAAGTTGGAGCCGGAGTTCAACGATGAACCAGCGCGCAAACGGCTGAGCATAGGCCGTCGTTCTTGGATGTTTGACAAGGCGATCTTCAGCGACGAGCAAAAGTTCGCCGTTGATGCGTGGTCCGAACGACTTTCCTTCCCGCGGCCATTAGTTCGAAAGTGGTTTGAAGACCACGGCGAAGAAAAGGCGATTCGGCGAATGAAGGCGTTGAATGAATTGCCGCCGGTGTGGTTGCGGGTGAACCTGCTACGTGCCACCAAAGAGCAAGTTCGCACGGCCTTGGAAGAAGCGGGCGTTACGGTTATCGATCACGAACATCCGCGGGCTTTGCGCTTAGATAAACCCGGCCGTGACATTGGTAGCTTGCCGGGTTATGCCGAAGGCTGGTGGTCGGTGCAAGATTTGACCTCGCTGACTTGTTTGGAGTTGGGCCAGCCTAAAGAGGGCATGCGGATTTTGGATTTGTGCGCCGCACCGGGAGGCAAGTCATTTGCAGCAGCAGAACTGAGTGGCGGCAAAGCGGAAATCGTAGCCTGCGATATTTCCGCCAGGCGCTTGGACCGCTTGCAGCCGGAGGCCGAGCGGTTGGGTCATAAGATTCAAACCCACCTCCTCCATGACGACGGTTCTGGTTTGCCCGAGGGGCCGTTCGATTTAATTGTGCTCGATGTGCCTTGTACCAATACTGGTGTTTTGAACAAGCGCTTGGAGGCCCGCGCCCGCTACCACAAAGACGAGCTGCACCGCGCCACCACGACTCAGAACCTAATCCGCAAGGCGGTGCAAAAGAAGTACTTGGGTGAATTTGGCAAGACCGCGGTTTTGTGGACGACCTGCTCCATCGAGCCGGAAGAAAACGAACAGATGGCGGCGCGGATGGTTAAGCAGGCTGGCATGGAGCTGCGCTCAGAGATCCGCCTCGAACCCGATGGAGTCCAGGCTGGCGGTTACGCGGCTATGCTTGTCTAGATAGAGGGAACTGATGGCCCGCACCAAGAAGAAATCCAAACCGAAGTTGATCGATAGCGGCACCGTGGCTGGCAGCATGGCGGCGACCGCCGTGCTAGCGATTTGGCTGTTTGTCGAGCTCGCTGCCAAAGCTGCAGATGGCGAACCAGATACTGGTCCTGAACCGAAACCTGCGGTCGTCAATAGCGGCGGAGCAACTGCGCCGCCAAACGAAGTGCCGGAAGACACGATTCCCGCTTGGAAGAAAGATCCGCGCTGGGACAAGGGCATCAAGTTGGGCAAAGAAGGGATCCAGCAAGCCGAAGATGCTGTCAAGTGGAATGAAGATGTGGGCGGAGACCCTTTCCGCTTTGGGAGTCAAATCGCAGAGGCTGGCGACAAGGTGGTGCAGTCGATTCGAATTTTGGAAGACCTGAAAAAGGATTACCCAGACGATGAGCTGGCCCAAGAAGCCATCGATAAGTGGTTGAAGTACTTTGAGCGGAAGGCGCCGCGCCACAATAAGTAGTGGTACAAATCGGGTTTAACTCCAACAGCTTTCGCAGTCATCGGCTAAACGATGTACTGCCATGGCTAGCGGAGTTGGGGTACCGCGCAGTAGCCATCACCCCGGACGTTGGTTGTTTGGACCCGGCCACTGCAGGTTTGGAAGAACTGCGCAGGGTTGGCCGGCAGTGCCAACAACTTGGCTTGCAGGTGGTGGTCGAAACTGGGGCGCGCTATGTGTTGGACCCGCGGCGCAAGCATCGGCCTAACCTGTTAGAACTCGACAACAGTTGGCGCGTGCGGCAGGATTTTTTGTTGCAGATGCTGCAGTGGTGCGGGGAGCTGGGTTCGTCGGTGTTGTCGTTTTGGAGTGGGGCTTTGCCTGATGGCCAGAACGAAAGCGGTGCCGAAGCGCGCATGTTGCAAGCGATGACCGAGTTGGTGCCGCTGGCTGAGAAAGCTGGAGTGGCGTTGGCGTTAGAGCCAGAGCCGGGGCATTGGATTGACAGCGTGCAGGCTTGGCAACAGTTCCGCAATCGATCTGGTCTACCGCTGAAAATGACCTTGGATGTCGGTCACTTGTTGGTTAGCCGAGAGCTGCCCGTAGCCAACGTCATCCGTGCCAATGCCGAGCACATCGCCAACGTGCATCTTGACGATATGCGGCTTGGCGTTCATGATCATCTAGCCTTGGGCGAAGGTGAGATCGAGTGGCCGCCCGTGCTTGCCGCTTTGAACGAACTACCGCCCGACGTCCCGGCATGTTTGGAGTTGAGCCGGGACAGCCATCGCTTCCATCAACTTGCTGCCAGTTCGCTTTTGTTCCTGCAGCAATCAGGACTCAAATAGAAATCAAATTTAATGCGCCCTCTGATCGCAATGATCGTTCTGGCCGGTTTGGCCTTTTTCGCTGCCAACCGCTACCTCGACCAAAAGGCCGAGCGTGAAAAAGTGGCTCCGACGCCGCAATGGGTAGACACTGCGCCAATCCAAGCCGCAGAGGAGCTGGACTCGGGCCCAATGATTCCGGAGCACTTGCGCTGGACTCTGGATCCGCGCTGGGTCAAGTCGGAAGAAGAAGGTCAGCCTGCTTGGGACCGCGCGGTGAAGTTGTACGAATGGCACGAAAATGAAGGCGGCGATCCTATTCGCCTGCGCAAAGAAAAAGAAGCCCTGCTGAAAATCCTCAATCCGATCATCCAGGGGCTGGAAGAAATGAAGCTGGAATATGCTGAAAATACGGGAGTGGTTGGGAATCTTCAAAAGAAGATCGATCGCTACTCAGCCGCAATCAGCGGCGTTCTAAGGTAAATGGAGCTGTTTGTCCGAAACAGATGTAAACTCGGACTCATTGGAAACTAACTTCATAAGAGATGAAACCTGTCCATTACCTAGCCTGCTTCCTTTTGCCCTTTGCCGTTGCTAGCTGCGGCGCCAACCCCACCGATCACCAGATCCCGACCGAGATCAACGTCCAGCGCGACGTCCTTGGTCCTGACCACAGCCTGTACCAGCACCATGACATCATGCTGGAGAAGGATGAGTTCAATGAAGCTTTCGGCTTGGTCGGCGACCAGAAAGTGCAGTTGATCGGTCTCGAGGCCGAGCTACTGATGCAAGAAAAGCAGTCAAAAAAAAAGTCCAGTGAGAACACTCGCTGGAAGCAGCGCGTCTATCCAAAAAGCCACTGGCAAAAGGTGAACGTGTTCGATATTTCCGGTATTGAGCCTAAGGAATCGGCGACCCGTCCATCCTGGACTGGGGAGCGCGTGCCTCCGCAGCGATGCATTAAGCCATTACGAGAAAGGAAGATCCATCGCCTCGCTCCGGACGGGAAGCTGATTAAAAGCTACCGGCGCCCCGGATCAGCGATTTAGTCTCCGCTTAGGAGCGAAGGGCGGCGCATCATCCCTAGCGCTTGGCCCAGTCTTCAGGAGCCTGCCAATCGGCAGGCTCCTCTTCTTTGGACGGAGCATCAAGGTCAAGGCTGATCCCACTGCTGCCAAGGGCGAGCCATTTGGCTAGGTCGTCGCGCAGCTTGTGGGCGCGCTCGGGGTCAGATTCGATGAGGTTTTGCTTCTCAAGCGGGTCGTCCGGCAAGAAATATAACCACTCCTTGGTCTTGTTCCCGGGTCCCCCAACTCGGCGCACATACTTGTAGCCATTATGGAGCATGGCCGCCTGAGCTCGACCGGGAGTGGTGGCGACAAAAGCTACGGGTGGAATAGGCTGGCCCTTGCGCTGTGGGCTAACCGAGCCATCCGCTTCCCTCGTTGGGAGCGATGTTAGAAAGTTGCGGCCATCGAATTTGAGGTCAGATTTCAATCCTGCGGCTGCCTGAAGGGTGGGAGCTAAGTCGAGCACGGTGGTGAACTCGGTGAACTCGCCCTTGGCTAGCTGGCCAGGCCAGACCATCACCGCGGGCACCTTGATGCCGCCTTCAAACACAGATCCTTTTCCTCCTCGGTAGGGCTCGGTGACGCCGCCCGAATCGCGCGCGCTGCCGTTGTCGCTGAGGAAAAGCAGCAGCGTATTTTGCTGTTGATTGCGTTGCTCCAACGACGAAATCACCTGGCCGATGGCGGTGTCCATTTCGGACACCATGGAGCAAAAGGTTTGGCGTGGTTGGTTCTCGATGTGGGCGTAAGCAAGCCGCGCTTGATCAGGAGCCTGCAGCGGGATGTGCGGGGCGGTGAAACTGACGAACAAAAAGAGCGGATCACGGAAGTTGTGGTCCTGAATCACCTGTTGGGCTTCGTTGCCGATCAAGTGAGTGGTGTAACCAGCCTCACTCACCGAGACGCCGTTGCGCTGCCAATCCAAGCCGCCGCCGCGAATGTTGCGGCCGGTGTAATCCACTGCGCCGTTTAAGCAGCCGTAAAAATGATCGAAGCCATGCTGGTTGGGGTGGTGCTCCGGTTCCGTGTGACCCAGGTGCCATTTGCCCACGAGTGCGGTGCGATAACCGGCCTCGGATAGCTGTTCGGCGAGAGTGACTTCCTCGCTTGGCAGAGCGCCCTTGCTCCATGGGGGAAGCGGTGACCAAGCCAATCCGTAACGCAACGGCGAACGCCCAGTCAGCAGGGCGGCACGACTCGGTGAGCAAAGCGGGAAGGCGTGGAAGTTACTTAGGCGGATGCCGTCGGCGGCGAGTTGGTCAATGACCGGGGTTTGCGGTTGGCCGCCTAGATACGAGAGGTCACCCATGCCGAGGTCGTCGGCCATAAAGAGGATGATGTTGGGACGTGTGCTGGTTGGCGTCGGTGGTTCTGGGGCGCATGACCAGGCTGCGGCCGAGAGCAGGACGATGGGGACGGCAATTTGCACGCGGCGATGGTAGCAGGCCGCTGGCCGAGACTATTTGCCCCAAGGTGGCGTTCGCGCGTGCCGCGGAGATCATCGAAAACGTCGGCGGCTTGCCGCAGCGGCACAATAAGGAAATGGCAGAACCTACCTCGCCACTAGCCAGTCCACCACAGCCCGCGCAACATTCTTCGATTCAAGAATGCGTCGCGCGGGCCGCGTCGGCGGCTGGGGAGTGGGCGGCATTGGACGCGCCGCAAAGAGCGCAGTTTTTACGCGCATGCATGCCGTCGGTGAAGGCGGTCGCTGAGCAATGGGTTCGGTTGAGTTGCGAGGCCAAAGGGGTGGACCCGGCGAGCGCATTGTCTGGGGAGGAGTGGATTTCCGGCCCAGCGGTCTTGATGCGGCACCTGCGGTTATACGCCGAGACCTTGGAGGGCAAGCACCCGGTCAAGGAGTTGCCCGACATGCCTGACGGCGGCAAACAGGTCTTTCCCAGTTCGTTGATCGACAAGAATTTTTTGCCCGGGCATAAGGCCTCGCTTCATGTTGGGACTAGAGGCGAGTTCAACCAAAGAGCGAATGCCCCAGCCGGAGCCGGAGCTGTGGCCGCCATTAAGGGAGCGGGCAACAACAAC
>CAZMDZ010000019.1:15546-20559 GCA_964565175.1 uncultured Planctomycetales bacterium | reverse complement strand
GAAAAACCAATAATTACTACCTTATCATGTTTCCGATAGATGGACTCATAGAAAAAACTCGCCGTCGGAAGTGATGAGGCCGAAGAACATGCCGTCCAGGTACAAGCCATAGCCGCCAAACATGCGCCGCTCGTGGACGTCGCCGAGGAAGGCTAAGCGGTCGAGCACCTGGATCAAACGGGTGTGGGGCATGGTTTGATTTTAGTCCATGCTTGGGATGCTCCTGGCTTTGTTAGACTTTGCGCGAAGGCGGATGAAACAGGCGGCGTTGCTGCGGGTCATCGCGCCGGTCTGCCATGAGCTACCACGCCTGGGTTTCCCTCGTCATCTTGATCGTTTCGGCGGTCTTGTTTCTGACTCGCTGGCTGCGTTTGGAAATCGTTGCCCTGGCCATTCCGGTTGCGCTTTACTTCACCGGTGCGGTTCCCAATCCATCCGAAGTGCTCTCGGGATTCGGCAACCATGCAGTGATTGCCATCGCCTCGGTATTCGTGCTAAGCGCTGGCATTCAAGAAAGCGGCGTGGCGGCGTGGCTGGCTCGGCTGGTCCAGCGCGCAGGTGGTTCTTCCGAAATCGGTCTGCTGGCGCTGGTTTGCTCGGTCGTCGCCGTACTTTCGGCATTCATGAGCAACGCAGCGACGGTCGCCGTGCTGTTGCCAGTGGTCGTTGCCCTTGGCCGACGCGCCAACATTCCGCCCTCGCGCATTTTGATGCCGATGGGCTTTGCCGCCATTCTCGGCGGCAACCTGACCCTGATCGGCACTTCCTCCAACCTGCTGGTCTCAGATTATCTCGAGCGCAGCACCGGCGAACCACTCGGAATGTTCGAGTTCGCCATGATCGGCTTGCCGGTCGCAGCCGCAGGCATTTTGTACATCCTGACGATTGGTCGCCGCTTAATCCCAGAACATGAAGGCACCCAATCCACCGGTTCGGCGATGCCTGAGCAACTGGTGGAAGATTACGGCTTGGCCAGCAACCTCGCCCGCGTGCGAGTGGGGCAAGCGTCGGACTTGATCGGCCAAAGCTTGGAAGAAGCTGGCATCGGCCGCGAGTACCAGCTGGCGGTGTTGGCCGTTTCCCGCCGCGGCTCCTTCGGCGAGCGCTGGTTCATGCCCGGCCCCGATTACCGCTTCCTGCGCGGCGACGACTTGTATGTCGAGGGCCCAGAACTCGAGTGTTGGCGGCTGATTGAAGACACTCATTCGCGCATGGGTTTGCCCGGCGAACACCAAGTCGAAAAGGTGCTGGACCACGGTTTTGCCATGGCCGAAATTTCGATCCCGCCGCGGTCGAAGATGATCGGCAAGACCCTCAAGGACCTCAATTTCCGCACGGAATTCGGCGTCAGTGCGATGTCAGTGTGGAGGGACGGCGAAGCCTTAACCGCTGATCTTGCCAATCTGCCATTCAAACCTGGCGACGCCATGCTGCTGGCCGGCCCGCTCGACCGCATCCGCAAAATTGAAGGCGGCGACGACCTCGTGCTCGTCACTCACCCCGCCGACGTCCGCGATTTCACCAAAGCTCCGGTCGCTGTTGCGTGTTTGGCTTTGGCGCTGCTGCCGCCATTGTTCGGCTGGGCGCCACTGGCGATGAGCGCGATGGCGGGTGCGTTAATGATGGTGCTCACTCGCGCCGTACCCGCGGAGCGTGCTGGCAGCTTTATGGAGTGGCGAGTTTTATCCCTGATCGTGGGCACCATCCCTCTTGGCATCGCCCTCGAACGCCACGGTGTTGCCGAAATGGTGGCGAATCAATTGGTCGAGGTCGCTCCCAGTCTTGGGGTGCCAGGCGTGCTGACCGGGCTTTATTTGATGGCAGCATTGGTCAGCATCACTTGTAGCAACGCCGCCGCCGCTGTCATTTTGACGCCTGTTGCGGCCAGTGCAGCCACTGCTTTAGGGATGGAAATGACCAGCGCCTTGCTCGCCGTTGCCTTCGGCTGCAGTTGCGCTTTCATCGTCCCGTTTGCCCACCAATGCAACTTGATGGTGGTCTCTATCGGTGGCTACAAAGCCAAAGACTTCACCGTGGTCGGTTCTGGCCTCAGTGTGGTCGTCGCCGCGGTGGCGATTACTTTACTGACTTTCCTTTAGGCTTCGCTTTTGGTTTCGGTTCCGACGCCCACAGCTGCCAAGCTTCTTCCAGTTGGCGAGGCGTCCATCCCCAAATCTCTTTGAACTGCTTGCGCTGCAAGTCCAGCATGTTGCGGCCAGTCGGGTAGCCCTGTTCATCCAATTGCGCTTTTAGCGCCCCGATGAGCTGCGCATATTTGTCCGGGTAGACTTGAATGAGGAACTCGGTAATCGACCAAGCGGTGAGGTGGGCGTTGCGGTCCAAGTCAGCGGGGCCCATCGCGCGCATCAAATTTGCCACGGGCGTGTGCTTGCTTTTGCGCGCAATCTTCATCACTTCTTTCGCCCAATCCTTCGACCGTTCGCGTTCGAAAAAGACGCCCTCGCCACCTTCCCGCGTCCAAGATTCTGGCTCGATGCGTTTCTCCGCGTACAACGCCAAGCCTTCTGCCAGCCACAGCGGTGCGTCGTAAGCGAAAAATTTGAAGCCGTCGAGCATCATGTGCGAAGCGTTGTGCGCCAAGTGCGGCCACATCCAACGATCCTGGCGTATGTCTGAATCTTCGGTCGGCATCGACAGGATCAACTTCGACGGGGAGCGGTTGTGCCAGCGCACCGAGTCGCGCACCCGTAAACCCCGCTGTTGATAGGTGAACTCCTCGTGGGTTTTGATCTTGGCGTGAAGAATGAATTCGAATTTTTCTCGTTCACCCAGATAGGGGCCGTCGCCCATGTATTCGCCTTGTCCTTGCTGGGCGGCGCGGCTGCTCGGGAAGTCGCTGTCCTGAACTTGGAAGACCCGCTGGACGTCTGAGTAGAGTTTTTCTAAGCGCAGACCAATCAAAAACAGGTACATCTCGGCGCTCAGTTTTTTGGGCACGGCTGGCAAAGTGGGGAAGTACAAGCGCAGCTCGTTGATCTCGTCGGCAAGGCGCACGCGGTCCTTTTTGGTCAAGCTTTGCTCACCCATGGAGCTTGCGATTCGGCAGTGAACGGTTTCCAGGTAAAGCCACTCTTTATCGGGGAAGGTCTCCGCGAAAGGAGGCATCGCCGGATCGCCGACGGCTTGCACGTCGTCGGAAAGGATTCCTGCCTCGGACCAAGGGCGTGGTTCGGGCAGTTCCTCCTTCTTTTTCCGCGATTGGCCAGCTGCATCCGTCGTGGATGCGAGCAGGACGGCAATCATGAAGGACAGCGAGAGTGCTCGCTGGAGGATGGGGGCGCTTCGCATGACATTGCGCAGCCAGTAAGGGGAGCTGTGCATGCGGTCCAGCCTAACCGTTAGGATGGGTCCAGGCAGGGTTGGTTGCCACAAACCTCTGCCCGACTAGACCAAACAGAATGCTCTCCCTTGCCACCCTCAGCCTGGTTTTCGGCAGTTTTTTGCCTCCTGATCACTCGTTCACGGCTCTGCAAGCCGCAGCGAAGGCTCCGCAAAGTACGCCCAAGGATTGGATTGCGATGACCGAAAGCGGGGTGCAGATCGAAGTCGCCGCCCAAGTAAACAAAGGCGACCTCACTGTCGAAACTCCATTTGGCTTGTACCGCACCGCCACCGATCCAATTCGCCTTTGCTTCGAGCGAAATCGCGACTTGACTTGGAGAACTTCGATTCGCACCCAATCGTCGGCGTCGTTGCTGGAAGCCATTCAAATGTGTCGTGCCAATGGCCAGATCAGCGGCTTAATCGAAATCGCCGACGCCGCCCTGCGTCGCAATCGACCTGCCGAAGTGCGAGCGGCGCTGCGGGGTTTGGAAGAGTGGGGGGCTCAGTTGGATCCGGTTCCCAAAGGCATGACTCAAGATGAAAGAGTGCAGTGGTTGTGGCAGCAGGTCCAAGGGGTGGAAGGGCCAGCCAAGCTTTTGCTGAGTGGCCGATTGGCGGCCGAAGTGATGCCGGCTGGGAATGGTGTGGGGAAGCGGCAGTTAAAGCAGGTGGAATTGCAAAAGATTCTGCGCGGTGGGGATTCGTTGATGCAGCGAGTGGCGGTTCACATTTGCGAGGTGCAAGCGATGGCGGATCCATACGTCGGCGCGCAAATTTTGACTTTGAGCTTGTTTGGATCTACAGCTTGTCGCGACTTGGCTGCTCGAGCCGCGCCCAAGTTGCGCCCACTGTCGACGCGTGAATACTGGGTCCGGGCTCTGTTGCGCTCATCGGATTCGATGCGCGAAATCGCCGCTCAAAACTTGGTTTGGGAAATGCCCGAGTACGCGGCCAAACCGTTTGCCGTACTACTGGCGGCTACTGGCAAACTAGCGCCGAGTCGGTTTAAGTTTGCCGATCATTCGATTCAAGTGGTCGTCGACCGTCGCCACCCGCACAATTTGCTGCAGCTTGAAGTGGCGATGCAAACTTCGGGCGGCGAGATCGATGGCGAGTATTTGGAAGACTCTTCGGTGATCAAAGTCTGCAAGGTGCCCGCGGAATTGCAGCAACAGCTTCAACGCTACCTCGGTGAATTAGCGAAAGACGAGCAAGAGCGCAGCTTGGAGCAGTGGCTGATCTGGTACAAAGAGCAGCTCAAATAGCCGGAAATATCTTGATGACACAAGCCAAAATTCAATTGGTCCAATGGGCTGGTCTTAGCTCCAAAACTACGATGTCGCCGCCGTGCGCCAAAGTCCATATGGCGCTGCATTTCAAAGGACTCGAGTTCAGTCTTTACAACTGCAAGTCGCCGAAGGACGTCAAACGCTTCAATGCTCGTGGTCGAGTTCCAGCGTTGGTGATTGACGGCGAAGTTACCGTCGATAGCAGCGACATCCTTAGTGAGATTGATCGCCGTTGGCCTGATCCACCCTTGATGCCAGAGGGCGTACGCGATCGCGCGCTTTGCGATCTGATTGAGGATTGGACAGACGATGTACTCTATTTTTACGGGTTAACCATGCGTTGGTGCAACGACGATGGATTTGCCTGGCTGAAACTAGC
>CAZMDZ010000019.1:0-15536 GCA_964565175.1 uncultured Planctomycetales bacterium | reverse complement strand
GCCTTCGGCTCGATGTCGCCGCCACTTATTTGGTTTGTACCAGCGTTGATTCGTCGCCAAATTCAAGCTCGGGCAACCGGCCATGGCACGGGATTGAAGCCGATGAGTGTGGTTCGCCAAGAGCTGGACGGCAAGCTGCAAATGATGTCCGATCTTTTGGCGCAACAGCCATTTTTCTTGGGTGATTCAATCACGCGAGCCGACATCAGCTTGGCCGCTTTTCTGGACCAAACACAAATTCCCGGATTACCCCTCGCCTTAGAGGTTGACCTCACTCGCTGGCCAAACTTAAAGGACTGGCTGCAACGTCTGCATCAGCGCATTCCGTCGGCGGCCTACGAAGAATAGGCTGTAGAAAGAGTTTTCCGCGCCTGACTAAGCGGACATGATGCGGTCCATTGCGGTTGCAATCTTGGCTAAGTGCTTGCGGTCACCACCGCCGACTTCGGCCGTGAACCAACCCTCAAAGCCTACACCACGCAGTGCTGCCATCACCGACTTCCAGTCGCAATCGCCCTCGCCGATGCCGACGTCAAAACCCTTCCACGGGCCTTCTTTGTTTTGCAGCTCACGGCTATAGCCTTTGACATCGATCTTGAAAACGCGGTGGCCTAAGGCTTCCACCCAGTGCTCGGGCCAAGCGTAGCGAACTAGGTTGCCGACGTCCAAATACGCGCCCACCATCTTGCTTTGGAAGGAGTCGATGTATTGAGCCATCTCCATTGGACTGAGCAAGAAGTTGTTCCAAACGTTTTCAATCGCGATTTGAATGCCCAACTCTTCCGCCTTGGGCACCGCCTTCGCAATTTCAGCACGCGAGCGTTCCCAAGCTTGGGTGTAACTGACTTCTTTGCTGACCACGCCAGGCACAATCAACACAGTGCTGCCGCCGTAGGCTTTGCAGTCGTCCAGTGCCTTCAATAAGGCATTCACCCCATGTTTGCGCACTGCCTCCTTGGGATGAGAAAAGGGCATTTTCCAGTGAACCGAATCGACGACTCCATGAATGACTAATCCCGTTTGATCGCGCGCTTCCAGCACCGCGTCCGTCTGCAGGCCGCCCGGAGCATGAAGCTCAATGCCATCAAAGCCGAGGTCCTTGACCAACTGAAACTTTTCGCGCACGGACATTGCCCCGCGCACCATTCCATACTTGACTGCTTTGAAGTATTTCCCCGCCCCAGGCTTCAGCGGAGTTTTCGCTTTGGCTGCCGCTGTGGGAGTTCGGGCGGCTTCGGCCTGTGCTACTGCCGGAGTCACCGCCCCTAAAGCAAGGGAACCGGCGCCGATCATGAATCGGCGCCGGTTCAGCTGGGCGGAACTCTGCTTGGAGTTCTTATTTTTCGACGTCATGCTTATTTCACTCGGGTCATGGTTGCCTGGTAGAGGCCTTCGATTTCATGACCGGTGTCAGTGTAAACGCGATCCATCCAAACCTTGAAGCTGTTCTTTTTGATGTCAGTGTAATAGACGGTGTCCTTGTAAGCGCCGTACTGGTCACTGCCGCTCGAGTATTCCGTTAACTTGCCATCCACCTTTTTGCCGACGATTTCAAAAGTCACGTCCTGGCCTTTGGGCGTCCAGCGCACATCCCACTGACCTGCGTCAGAGTTGTAAACGCGGCGGTTCTGCCCTTCAAATTCGCCCAAGCCCTCTAGCCTCAACAGCATGTCTTCGACCAAAGTCACGCCGTCATCGGCGAAAGCTACACGAGCGTGACCGTCGCCCTTGGTCCAGGATTGATCTGGCTTCATCGCTTTAGCCTCAATTTTCCAGTCACCCAACATAAACGCGTATTGACGAGTTTGCGGCGGCGCATTTTTGCTCATTCCAGCAATGGACTTGGCTTGCTTGGCCTTTTCAGCTTTCACCTTGGCTTTTTTCGTCGCCCGCTTGTATTCCATTGCCGCTTCGTTGACCCAAGTCTTGCCGCCATCGTCTGACGTCATCCAGTCAGCAAAGAAATGATTCTTCTGCATGTCGCGTAGGATCCATTTGCCGACTGTGCCAGGACGATCACGCAAGACCTTCTGGTGCATCACCATTTGCCCTTTGTCATTCATGCCGCCAATCAAAATATCGTGGTGGCCAGCGGTACTCGTCCAAGTCATCTTCCACTGGCTCGTCGTTGGATCAAAAACAATCAAAGTCATCGAGCGCGGCCCGGTTTGCACGATCGAAGCGCCATCCAATTGACTCTTTACGCTTTGGTGGCTGATCAGCTCACCATTTACAAACATATCCCATTCTCCAATCCAGAAATCAAAGCGGCGCTCAGCCGGGAGCTTGGCAAGTGAAATCGCTTTGCCGTACTTCGGTTTCTCCGGGCGAGGCACACTGGCTTCTTTGCTTTTCGGCAACGGCGACGCCTTGGTTTTCGCCTTAGCCTTTGCCTTCGGCTCGAGCTTCATCATCAGCTTGGCCCAGCGGGCATCCTTATGCAGCGAGGTCAGGTCGCTGTCGCCCTTGAATTGGGCGGCTGCAATTGGGCGCGCAGCCAGCGCTTTGTTCAAATATTCAAAAGCCTTATCCGCATCACCCTTCAGGGCATGCACACAGCCAATGTTGTAGAGCGCGGTGCTTTGATAGGGCTCGAAGGTGGCCGCCTTATGGTGCACGCGAAGCGCGCGATCGAGGTCGCCATTGGCGTGCAAGCAATAGCCCAAATTCAACCACGCCACGCCGTTCTCTTGATTCGCCAGCGCAATTTGGCCAAAGGCGACGGAAGCTTCTTCCCATTTGGCCTCGCGCATCAACTGCGTGGCTTCGGCCATGGTTGGAACTTTTTGCGCTTGCGGCGTTGGCACCGGCGCAGGTGCTGGATCTTGGCAAAAAGCAGAAGTGGTGAGGGCGGCGCTACAGACGGCAGCGAGCAAGAAGGCTGGGATGCGGATCAGTTTCATGTTGCTAGAGGGATGCTGGAGGGGTCAACCGCTTCAAAATACGGAAAACTGCCCATCCAGTAGGGAGTTGTTGGCAATTTCCTCAGGAAACCTTGCGAAATCTGGAACCCGCTCGTCGTGCGAATCTCGTCGTCATCGGGTAAGGTAGAGATATGAGCCATATCCGAACCGCCTTCATGGCGTTGGGCTTGCTCGCGTTCCTTTCCGCGTCCTGTTCTGGACCGGCAGCCGTGCAAGGGCCTGCGCCTACCTATGTCCCCGTGCCAATGGGGATTGCGAACGGCTACTGGCTAGCCATCGACCACGATGGAGACGGCACCTACACCGATGCCGACGGCACCTTAGACGGTGCTGTGCCGCTATATCTCGACGAGTACGTCGGCGATTACTACGGCGATACCTATTCTGACGGCTATTACTCCTATCACTACAGTTACTGGGATCCGTTCTGGAGCCCGTGGTGGGATCCATGGTGGTACAGCCCGTATGGCGGTTGGGGCCCGTGGCCATGGTGGTATTGGCACCAAGATTGCGATAACGACGACGACAGCGACTCCGGCTCTGGCGGTGGCTCCGATGATGGTGGCTCCGACGGCGGCGATGGTTTGCCGGGCCCGCGCAACATCACGCCAAAAAACGTGACCCGTCTGGATGACGACGGCAACACCGGCGACGGCAACCCTCCTGGTGGAGCCGTTGGCTTGAAAGGTAGCGACGGCGATATCGAGATCGACGATAACGGCGGCGTGATCATGATCACGGCTTCCGGAGCAAGTTCCTCCGGTGGTCAGTCCGGTGGTCCTGGTGGTGCTGGCGGTGGAGCTGGCGCTGGGTCGAAGTCGTCCAACGACAGCAGTTATGGTGGCCGGGTTTACAAAGCTTATTCGCGACCGACTGCGTCTGAGCGAGCTACCCAATACAGCCGCCCGACTGCCTCGCAACGCGCCACTCAGTACGGTTCGCCAACCGCTTCGCAGCGGGCGAGCAATTACGGGCATCCGACCGCGTCGGATCGTGCGCGTCAGCCGCTCAGTCGGCGTTCGGCGAGTACCAGTTACGGCTTGCATGGCAACGCCAAGAAGCATCCAGCGCCACCACGGCCGAGCAAGGCACTGAATCGCTGGGATTCCAGTCGCAACGTTTCGAAGAAGGGTGTTGAGCCCAAGTCGAACATGCACTCTCGCTCGCGTCCGTCGCAACAGGCGCGCCAGCAGAATTCTTCGTCGCGTCCGTCGCAACAGGCGCAGCGTCCGAAATCTTCGTCGCGTCCGTCGCAACAGGCGCAGCGTCCGAAATCTTCGTCGCGTCCGTCGCAACAATCGCGACGCGGCGGTGGCCGCTCCAAGCCGCGCTGATTTCGACTGGAAAAGCTTGGCGCCAGAGCGAACCGAAATTGGCGATCTCTAGCCTAAGCGCAAGCCGCAGTCCGGGCAGCGTTCTGCGCCTTGCGGATTGAATTCGGTGCCGCAGGCGGGGCAGTTGGCGGACTCCGAATCCAAGTTGATCGCTGCCGAATTGGCCTGGCGTTCCCCGTCCGTCATATTCGCTTCTTGGTGCATGGCCAAAAAGCGTTGCGCCCAGGTGGCATTCTGACTTGCGACCGCAAGCCAAAGGCGAGATCCTCAGGAATTGGGGTTGCTGCCCGGCGGCTGCACGATTTGGCTTGGGATTCCCTTGGCTTGAAGCGCCTCCTTCAGCGCGGCCAATTCTTTGGCCCCACCTTGTGCAACTACTGCAGCTTGTTGCGATGACTCGCTCATTGGGGAATTATACTCAGGCTGTCGCCCCTCCCGGCATGATGTCTCCCTCCAACCATCCCCCTAGCGTGCGCGTTTTCGATCGCGCCAGTCAAGCCAGCGCCGCCGTAGCCGATGAATTCGCCGCCGATGTGCTCCGCCATCGCGAGCAAGGCCGGCAATCGGTTTTAGGCTTACCCACCGGTGCCACTCCCGAGGCGATTTACCAAGAATGGACCGAGTACGTTCGCGACCGCGATTTTTCGTGGAAGGGCGTGATCACCTTTAACTTGGACGAGTATTGGCCGATGGATCCAGCCAGCGAGCACAGCTATCGGCGGTTCATGAACCAGAAGCTTTTCGAACCGGCTGGGTTTGAGCTTGAGCACACTCATGTTCCGGTGGGAACGCTCGAGCGCGGCTTGATTGACCAGCATTGCGCCGATTATGAAAGTGCCATTCGGGCAAGTGGCGGCATTGATGTGCAACTCCTGGGCATAGGCATCAACGGACACTTAGGCTTTAATGAGCCAGAATCGGATCCAAATTCGCGGACTCGGTTGGTGGAATTGGCTGATTCCACCCGCAAGCGCGCTCAATCAAGTTTCGGTGAAGAGGAAGTGCCGCGCTACGGCATCAGCATGGGCCTAGGCACGATCTTGGAGAGCCGGAAAATCTACCTACTGGCCTTCGGCGCCGCCAAAGCTAGCGCCGTTCGTGCCGCCTTGCATGGGCCGGTGCAAAAATCTTGCCCCGGCAGCCTGCTTCAAAACCACCCGCAAGTGGAGTGGGTGTTAGATGCGGATGCTGCGGCCCTCTTGGGCTGATTGATCCGCTGCGAACATGACGCGGTGGGTATCCAGCGCGGTCGCAAAATCCGTTCGTGCCATTGGCCGGTTTTCGGCGCAGGCTTCGGTGAACTCTTGGAACTGTGGGTGGTACGGGTGATCGGCGACGTCGCCCGAATCGATGAGGGCGGTGCTGAGCTCGGACCAGTTGTCTTTGACCAGTCCATCCAACTTATTGGAGTGGAACTTGTTGTCGAGCACGCTGCCTTCCGAACCGCAGAGGTGAAGGTGGAAGTAGTACGGCTGCAAGCAATCTACGATCGAAGCCACCTTGCCGATGTGTCCGTTCTCAAAGCGCAGAATGGTCGTGCTCGAGGTGTTGTACTCGTACGGTTTGAAAATTTCAGACTCCGAACGTGTCTGGTAGCTGGTGACTTCCACCACTGGTGAATCGATGAAGTACATCATCGCGTCGAGGGCGTGGCAGCCAGCAGTGAGCAGCGCCGAGCCGCCATGTTCCTTTTTCACGTTCCATGGGAACTGGCCATACCAGGGTCCAATGCCGTGGTAATAATCGACCTCGGCGTAATGGATCTGACCAAGCAATCCCTGGTCAATCAACGAACGCACCAGCGAAAAATGCTTGGAGTAACGGCACTCAAAGCAGACGCCGCCCTGCACGTTGTTGCGCTTCAGGGCTTCCTCGATGCGCAAGCAATCTTCGAAGCTCATGGCGATCGGCTTTTCGATCAGCACATGTTTGCCAGCGTCGGCAGCCTGGATCGCTAGGTCGGCATGAAGCGATGGAGGAGTGCAGATGTCGATCGCCCCGATTTCGGGATCGGCCAACATGTCCTCGAAACTTGTATATGCCTTGAGGGGGATGCCGTGCTTGGCTTGCAGGTCGGCGGGGTCGTGCTCGCGACGGGAGCAGATGGCGTGCACTTCGGCACCGTTGACTTCTTTGAAGGCGTCAATGTGGGCGGTGGCCGCCCAGCCGTAACCTACGATTCCAATTTTGAGATCTTGCATGTCCAGTCTGACTTGGAGGGGCCGCTAGCTTAACAGCAAAGAAAGCGACTTGGGCAAGCCAGTCACATGCTTACTCGACAATGGCGGCGTGATCCTCCGGGGTTTCGGCGCCGGCCATGACTTGAGGGTTGGGGGTGGCTTTGGAAAGCCAGAAAAGGAAGGCCAGGAAAACTACGATTGCCGGCCAAACAGCTTGGGGTGAGCGCTTTAAGTCCTTGGGCATGGGTACTCCGCCGTGGACAGGAAGACAGAGACGTATGGATTCAGTATGCCATTAAATTGTGACCATAATGTTGCCATTTCATGCAGTTTTTGGCCCGGGCTAAGCCTTAAACCATTGCGCGTTCCTAACTCGCTTGACCTTAGTGGGCCAAGTCGCTCTAGTTGAGAATTCGCTCGGTGGTGTACTCAGGGGTCAAAGTCATCGGCGTCGAGGGACGATCCGCAAAGTGCAGCTCGTATTCGCCTGATGGGAGGTCACTGCGCTCGGCTAGGCCTTGGTTATTGGCGTAAAGCTGGTAGCGCAGGCCAGATGCCATGTGGAGGAGCTCAAGGCGAGGCGCACTGCCCGCACCGAACTCAGCTTCTTTGATTGTCTGAGCACTCAGCTTCAGGCGCACGGTGCAGGACTCTTCGACGTGCAAATTGCCTAGGTCGGCGTCAGCATCGTTGACCTGGAAGAGGGGCTTGCTTGGGCCGGTCCACTTTTGACCGCAAACCCGAATCTGCCAGGATCCAGAGGGAATACGGGCGAAGTGGAAAACGCCGTTTTCCCCGCTTACGGCTTGAACATGCAGCTCTTCATCCGAGCCGATGGGGGCATCTTGAATGGTGCCGTCGGCGGCGAGGACTTGGCGCTCGAGTTCGATACGCACACCAGAGATGGCGTCGCCGTTGGGCAAAGTGAGGCGGCCGCTGACCTGGAATTCTTCCAGGTTGAGTTTGTGGTCCGAGACTCCCGAAGGTAGATCCAGCTTCCAGCGCTGCTCCGGCTGGTTGATCCCACCGCGGACGGCGACCAAGTAGCGACCGGCTCGAATGGGTGACGCGACCCATTGGCCAGCGTCATCCGTGTGCTGCTTGGCGGAGTGGCGCGAATCGAAGGTGGGGGCGGCGGTGGCGAAGAGCGGAGTGAGTCGGACTTCAGCGCTTTTCACCGGGCTGCCATCGCGCAGGACGCGAATCGTCGGCGTGGCCACGAATGAGTTGTCGAGCTCAATTTCCGTTTGTTCGCCAGGGTGGATGATCACCGGTCTGGCGCCTTCCGGCACTTCGCTCGGCTGCTGGCGGGGATTCCACGGATAAACCATGTAAGTGCCGGGCTCCAAATCGCGGAAGTAGCAGTTGCCAGCGACGTCGACACGGTTGGTCTTTTGATGCCCACTTTCGGGGGCTAGAGCGACCTGGAGGTTGCGCAGCGGTTTGCCGTCTGGGCCGACCGCAGTCACGGCCAACGAACCAACTAAGCCGAACTGATGCTCAACCTGGGCGACGTCATTGCTGTACAGCTCAATCTTTTGGCTGAGTGGCGTGCGATCTTTCGGTCTGGCGCTCAGCATCCAAACACCGGGGCGCACATGCATGCTGAAGCGACCGTTGATGTCGGTCTTGCCACTGACCGAGGACTGGTCGGTTACGCCTGCAGTTGCGGCCACCGTTGAGTTAGGCAGATCGCTGAGCCGAAGCATGTTGAGCGGCAGATTCGGAAGCGGCTTGCCGTGCTCGTCGATCGCAGTCAGTTCGAAGCCGGCGCCGTGGCCCAGGTCCAAAACCTCCACCTGACCGCTGGCAGTGAGTTCAAAAGGCAAGGTTGCGCCGAAGCCGCGCTCGTCGGAGACCGTGGCGTGGTAAAGACCAGGGGCCAAACCGACGAAGGTCGCCCGGCCGTTCGCCTGGGTGACTTCGGTGTAGCCGCGGGTGCGGGTGGCAGTCAGGCGGTGAACCAATTTCACTGAGGCCGCAGGTACCATCTTCTGGTCCTGCTCCACTTTGATCGACAGGCTCAGGCCGCGCTGGAGTGTGATTTGCAGCGGATCCTGGATTTCCGAATTCGATATAACCTCAGTTAGGTAGCCAGGAGCGACGATCATGAGGCCCGATCCGCGCGCTTGGCTCCAGCCATGGACGAGGAAAGTTCCATCTTCGGAAGACTCACCCGAATGGGGGATGCCCATAGGCGGAACTGGATCTGCGGACCCGCTTGGCAGTTCCGATGGATCCATCACCCAGATGGTGGCACCAGCAATTGGTTCGCCGTCGGAATTGTCGAACTTGCCGCTGATGCTCAGGCCGCGGGAGAGTTCCACCTGCTTGTTGATTTGCCGACCACAGTCTTCGTCGGCAATCGAGAAAGGAGTGGAGATCAGCCGTTCGTAACCTTGATGTCCGACCTGGAGTAGATAGTCGCCCGCTGGCACACTAGGCAGTTCGTAGCTGCCATTTTCGTCGGTGAGGGTGCGGTGAGCGTAACTCCGAGTTTGGAATTTCTTGCTGCTTTTGCCGCGCTGGAGCAGCACAACCGCATCGGCGACGCCTTCGCCAAGGCCATCAACAGCTTGGCCGTGAATGCTGGCGGCGGCTTCGAGGTTGACGGTGAGGTCTTTGGAGATACCCACCATAGGCGTGGTGATCGGCAGGCGCTCGACCTGGTGGAACTGCTCACCGACAAAAATGTTTAGTTTGCTCTCGGCAGGCAGCTGCATTTCCAGCTGGCCGAATTCGTCGGCTTGGTCGCGAAGGACCACGGACCTAGTGGAGTCCAGGGAGCTGGGCCAAACTTGGGTTGGCCGGGCTGAGCCACCTTTGCGCACGGCGACGCTGGCATAAGGAATGGGCATTCCTAGAGCGTCTTGTACGGTCAGGAGAATAGTCGAGGAATCTAGGATGTCCGCAGGGAGGATCGTTTCGATTCGCTCAGGCGTGACCGGTTCCTGGGTGCCAGCGAGCAGCGCACTTGCTTCGCTGGTTGCTGATTCGGGCTCGGCTAGGCTCTCTTGGGCTGAGTCATCAAAGGCAACGAAGTAGACGGGCAAGAGAAGTGCGGCAATGGCGAGCAAGCTTTGTAGCAAGACTGCCATCCCGGAACCAGAAAGGCCTCCTGTAGCAGCGCCGGTTCCGGCGGGGACAGCGGTGGCGATCGGTGCGCCCAGGATTAAACAGGCAACAAGGTAGTCCTTGCCGAAGTGCACGCGCATCGACTCCCGCAGCTTGGCCATGGCCCGGTCCAAGCGAGATTGAGCCGCTCGACGCGAGATGCCTAGCATTTTGGCGATCTCCTCGACTTTGCGTTCTTCGTGGAAACGCAGCAGGATCAGGTAGCGGGTGTTGTCGTCCAGGCGATCCACCAGCTTGCGCACGTTCTCTGCCATTTCGGCGCGGTAGAACAGTTCTTCGGGCTTGGGCGGCTCGATTGGCTGCGGCGGACGCTCTTCGAAGCGTTGGGCGCGCCGGGAATCACGACGGTTGGTGCTGCGCATCAAGTTGCGCGAAATCATTGCTAACCAACCACGCAAGTTCTCACTATGCTTGGGCGGCGTTTGAATCGCGCGCAGCATCGTTTCTTGCGCAAGGTCCTCGGCGTCTTCTTCACGCACTAGTCCCCTTGCCAAGTTGCGCACCCATCCCATGTGGGAGAGCAACTCATCGAGAGAAGGGGGAGATGGAGCCTGGGCCATAGTTTCCAAAATCCATAATGCCGCACTCCGGCTTCTACCCCGCGAAATTTTGCGATTTTTCTGTTTATATCCGAGTTCCTAGTGCATACTGGAAGGGTCGGGGTTTTCCCGCACTTACTTGTCATTGACATGCGCCCGTCTCGCGTTGCTACGATTCTGCTTTTAGCCTTGGGGCTATTTGTAAGCATTTCGTCCGCCCAGCCGACGACAAGTGCGCAAGGCCCAGCCTTGGTATGTGTAACCGAATTGCCAGGTTGTGAAGGTGAGACTGCGACCATTCGCATTGTTCATACGGGTGAAGAAACCATCATTACGATTGAGCTTTGCGGAGAGAGTTACTCTACTTCGGTACCCAGTGATTCCAGCGATCCGGTTTCCGGTACGCTGGCGTGCTGCGGCCCATCAGGTGACAAAGTGACACCTACGGGTACGTTGACCTCCTCTGCCAACAACTGGGGCGAAGTAGACGATTGCGAAGATTTTGACATCTCTTGATCCCAACCTGAGTAAGTCTAAAACGACACCTTCCCCAACCTCCCCGCCAAATAAGTTTGCAGCTGGGTTGATGGTTGGAATCGCTCTAGGCGTCGGCGGTTTGATGCTCTACCAGCAACTCTTCGATGCGGGCGATGGCGTCGAAGCCGGCTCGGATAGCACCAGGGTTGCGGCCCATGAATTTGCTTTGGCGGTCGACGACGAAGGCCTGCCAACATCAAGCGACGTCAACCGTTTTCACCGCTCCATTTACCTGCCCGAGAAGGGAGGGCAAGTGCACGTCAAAGTGATTGGTTTGTCGGCTACCGCGGTGGGGGTCGAGCTGATGGTGGTCGTGAGTAACGAGGAACGGAATTCGACGCAGCGGCGTTTGCAGATCCGCGCCATGCAATCTTTTGAACCGGTGTTCACCTGGTTGCCGAGCGGCAAGAAGTGCTGGATCGAACCCGAGACCTCTTGGGGCGGCGTTCACCGACACACCGGTTTGGGCGTGTCGATGAAAATTACTGACGAGTAGCGCCTTCGATCCGACGCTGGCTTTCCGCGCTTAGCTTCTTATTTGCCTGCCGCCCACAGCATGCCTTCGACCAGGTGGCGGCGATAAGCCGGGTGCGCCCAAACATCTTGGCGGTGGCCCAGCGACGAATAAAAGACGCGGCCTTTTCCTTGCTTGCGCGTCCATGAGATACCGAAGTCATTGTCGGTGCGCTTAATGCCGCCCTTGTTCATGTCGGTCTTTTCGGTGTCCAAGCTCAGCAACAGGTGCTGGCGCTGGCGTGAGTAGGCGCCCTTCATCTGGTAAATCTCATCGGTGATGATGAACCCATCCGCCGGGAAGTGCTCGGTGGAACAATGCTCCGGGTCGTCCACTTTGACGCCGACGGTCGAGTGCGCATTCCACGGGTGGCCGTCGAAGTAGCCGCTGATCATGTTGCCGTACCACTCCCACTTGTAGAAGGTGTCGGTTGCGCAGTGCGCACCAACAAAGCCGCCGCCGCCTTCGACAAACTGTTGCAGCGCTTGTTTGCCGTCCTCCGGGATCGGCAGTTCTCCGGTGGTGTAAAAGAACACCGCGTCAACCTCGCTCAGGTTCTTGCTGTTGAACCACTTCGGATCACGACTGACGACGACTTCAAAGCGCGGGTCCTCCTTGGCCCATTGCTGCCAACTCTTTTCGACGTACGACAAGCCGCTGTCATCAGCACGAGCGACGGCATGCTCGAAGCCCGCGCTGAAAACGAAAATCATCAGCCGCGTTTTCTTTTTCAAACTTTCCAGATAGGCGACCAAATCACGCAACTCGCGCGGAGTTAGCGCGTCGCCCATGCCTGGGGTCATTGCCGAAATGGGCAGCAGCTTTCCTTCGGGGTTGTAGAACTCAAAACCCGAGGCAATCTTTTTATGTGGCTGAGTGATCGACTCCAGCAGTTCTTCGCGGCTTAGGTTCAAGCCAACGCTGCTGAGTTCCGGCCCGACTTCGGGCGCCATTTCCGCGTGCGCTTCAGTTTCAATGAAGTGGCAGCGTTGACAACTGGCGGTTGCGTTGTTGTAGAAAATGTCGCGACCCGCTTGGACGTCCCCGCCGTGCAAGGCGATCCGTTGCCATGCATGTGGATCGCGCTTGTTCATCTGATCGCGCCATTGCTTGAGGCTGGCGGTCAGGATTTCGCTGCCGCCTTGAGCGCGAGTGTTGGCGCATTCGAACAGCTCCAACTGCACGTTTGGGTCAACCTGGTCGAGTCCCATGCGGTCCACCCATTCGGCCAATAACTCATCGGCATCGGGGTTATTGAGGTCGGCGAGGGCAACAAAGGCTGCGGCTTGCTCAGGCGGGGCGGCGTTGGGGAGCACATCGGCCAGAATCGGTAGCGCTTGCTCGGGCTGCCATTTGGCCAACATGCGTACCGCTTGAGCGCGCAACTTTTGCTCGGTGGCAGCGCCGGCTGCCGCCAAAGCCTGACCCAAGTTGGGCGATTGTTGCTGTTGCAGTGCTGCCAATGCGGCGATGCGCACATCAACCGCAGTTTTTTCTCCCTGCACCATCTTGAGCAGCTTGGCGCTGATGGTGGTGTAGCTGCCCGAGTCATTGGCCTGATAGCCATGGTTGCGCATGGCAGCGATGGCGGCCAATTGGATCTTGTTCGACGAGCTATCCAGCATCGCCGGAATTTTGGTCATCAAAATCGACCCGGTAGCAACGACGTCGCGTTGGCCAAAAGTACGAGACTCATTGCGAACTAAATCAAACTCCTTCGGCGCCGACCAATCAGCGACCAATTGCGCAGCTTCTTCGCGCAGTTTGATGTTTGCGCCATCCAGCTGGGCAAAAGCGATGACGTTGTGCAAATCCTTTTCATTGCCGCGGCGGTTCGCAGCGTGCAGCGCGCGCCGGGTATAAGCAAAACTCATTGGCTTGCCAGCGGCCGCGGCTTGCAGACTGCGCTCCAGTGCTTGGGCCAAAGAAGAATTGGCCAGCATGGTCGGTACGTCGTAAATCGCAATCGCCGCTTCGGTGGCGACGTACGGATCTGCGTCGTGCAAGAATTTGGAAATCCCGGTGCAAGATCCCTCGAAGCGCAGAGCCAGCACCGCGCCCACGCGCACGCTAGAGGAGGGGTGGGCCGATCGGCTGAGGATCTGATCGGTTGCCAATACGCCTACTTGTTTGGCGATGCGCCCCAACCCGTAGGTGACGGCGTGGCGTAAGAATCGATCTTGATCCTGATTGCGTTCCAGGACTCGGAACATGGAGTCGATCGTCTTGGTTGCCAGCGCTTGGTCCCAATGGCCGTCGGCATCCAGCTTGCCAGCCGCCCCAATTTTGCCCAGCGCCTCGGCGGCGTAGTACTGCACCCGCGGCGATTCGTCTTCGAGCAATTTCAGCAGCGATTCGGTTGCGGCGACGGAACCGTTTTCGCCCAAACCTTTGGCAGCTTGCGCTCGCACTTCCGCGTTTTTGTCCTTCAGGTATATCGCCAGCAGTTGATCAGCCTTCTGGTGAGTCAAAGCCCAGATTGCGTGAATGCGTGCTCTCTGCGGAGCTTTTGGACTGCCCGCCAAAGCGCTTAATGGACCGGTTGCCGCAGCGCCGCGGCTCATGACGACTAATTGCGCTTCCAATCGCACCCGATAATCGTCGTGGTTGAACATGCCCAGCAATTCGCTGGTTGGGTGGAGTTGCAGCTCGGCGGCCAAAAGCGCAGCAGTGTGCTTCATCTTGGCGGCGGTTTCTTCGCTGACATCGTCTTGATTGAGCTGGTAAATCCGGCCTTTGCCCGGACCGACCCAACCGCTGACCCAATCCAAGGCGTACAACTTGCAGTCCGGTCCAAAGTCCACGTCGGTGGCAAGGATCTTCCACCAGAACTGCTCTTCTTCGTTAACGGCAAAGCCAGCGCCGTCGGGATCGAGGTTGAAACGCACGATGCCACTGCCGTTGGCGCCACCGCGGAAATCAGCCAGGAAGAAGCTGTCGTTGTATTTCTCCGGCAAACCAACGCCGGGGTAATGAGTGAAGCCAGATGGACCGGCCGTCATGTTCTTCAGCGGCGCATTCAAAAATGCCGGCTGGCCGTCGAAGCGCGGCTTCCACCACGATTCGCTCATCCAAGGGCCGCGGTCGGGCAGGTATTGAAAGTTCATGCTCCAACCGGCATCACTGCCTTCCATCAGGTAAACCAAGCGCGCGCGGTCGCCAGCGTCGCAGTTGTTGTCGCCAGTGAACAGGTTTCCGTAATCATCAAAGGCCAGCTCCTGTGGGTTGCGCAGGCCAGTGGCGAACACTTCCAAATCCGTGCCGTCCAAGTTGCAGCGGAAGACGGCTCCGCGACCGGGATCGACCAACTGAGTCCCTTCTTGACTCAACACGTTGTAGCCGCGGTCGCCAATCGAAAAGTAAAGCTTGCCGTCGGGGCCGACGATCAAGCCGTGCATGTCGTGACCGCGGAAGGCCACGCGTACGCCATAACCATGATGCAAGGCCTCGCGATGATCGGCGACGCCATCCATGTCGAGGTCGCTGAGCATCCACAGCTTCGGGATGCAGGTAAACCAAACGTCTTTGCCGCGGGCTAATAGGCCAGCGCCGGTGCCGTCGAGCAGATCGTTGAAGCCGTCGGCGTAGATGGTGGACTGGTCGGCTTTGCCGTCGCCGGTGGTGTCGACCAAACGACGAATGCGTTCATGCTCGCGAGTGTATTCCTCGGCGTACTCGGGGTGATGTTTAAGGTACATCTCGCCGCGCTCTTCCACCGTTTGCAGGCGCAAATCGTCTTCCAGCCAATAGCGGTGGCCGCGGTTGTCGGGCACGCCGTGGTATTCCTGGCGGAAGGTTTCAGCGACGTAAACGCGGCCGAGCATGTCGAAGCAAAACGCCACCGGATTGGCCAAATCTGGCTCGGCCGCCCACAGCTTGATCGAAAAGCCGTCGGGAACTTTTTGCTTGGCAATGTTTTGTTCGCCTTCCTGCGACGCGGGTTTGACGTCGGGTTGGTAGGGCTGCTGAGGGGCGAGCAAAGCAGCGGTGCAGAGGAGGGAGGAAAGGATGGGAATCACGACCGTTGGCAGGGTTTTTGTCGACTTGCCAAGATAGCGGAGTTAGCCCGGTTGGCGGCAGCAAATGCATGGCGGCCCGTGCAGAAAGAGCGTTACAATCCAATCCAAGCGACCAAATTTGCCAGCCGAAAATCCTTCTAAGCAAGCTGCTTCGAAACTAGTTTTACCAATGAACGAGTCCGGCCCGATCCAAGCCCTACGTGATGCACTTGCGTTAAGCCCGGACAACTATCCGTTGCACACTCTGCTGGCGAAGTCCTTGCTCGACCAAGGCCGTGCCGATCTGGCAGAACCCGAATTTCGTCAGATTTTGGCCAAGTTCCCGTGCGCCGAGGCCGCCCAAGGATTGGCGCG
>CAZMDZ010000018.1:16890-20608 GCA_964565175.1 uncultured Planctomycetales bacterium | reverse complement strand
CGTCCATCCTCCATTCGACAAAACATGCTCGATGGTAAGGGTCAAGTTCGATCATCGGCGAGAGGAAAACTCCAGGTGCGCGACGGACCAGTGGTTGCTCTAACTGCTTGGCGATAGTCTGGCAGTGAGCCTCTAGCTGGCGAAGCACTACTTTAGATCGATCGCTTGCACCTGGGCCAAGGTAGGGAATGCATGTGGATGTGGGATCCTGCTGATAAATCAACGGAACGGCGGCCTTTGGGAATCGATCCCAGTTTCCCCCCTTGCCCTCATAATCCCATTCGAGGATGGAGTCCATCCAGATTTCGAAAGCCACATCCCCCCATTGTTCGTCTTCGGAAGAACCGTCCGGGTAAAAGTAAACCGTTTCCGGGCATTCCCAAAAGCCGCACTTGCCATAGCCGATGCTCCAGTGGCCATCTTGAGTTACAAGGCGGCCGTCCTCACCGATTTGAAAATAAACCAACTCACAGCCAGCGCTGCCAGATTCCCATCTAGTTTCAACGTAGGCAACCAAGGCACCGTCGCCAAGGCGTGCGACCGACGACATGTAGACGCCTGGGCCTTTGAAATACGGCGTAATGCCGGCACCCCTCTCCCGCTCCAAAGAACAAATGGCCTCTAGAGCTTCAAATGCAGGGTCATTCCTGCGATCAACCTCCCAATTTCCAGGCAGCTTACTGCTGTACCCATCAAGGTCTTGGTGAATCCAAGGGATCTCAGGGTAGGGGTACCAAGGGCCTGGAACATTCCATGACCTCCAATTCTGCTGAGCGACGCGCTGGAGTTCTCGCCACCGTTCAATGGATACATCGCCGGGAGATGCGTGCTCCCCTGGGGTCGCGCATGCAGGAAGAATGCTGACGCCCAGGACCGCGAGCGCAGGGAAAGGAAAACGTCGGATAAGCATGGCGAAGGCCACGAGTCTCCACCATAACCCTGGTTTGCAAGTCCCGCTACAGCGCTTCCGACGCTTGCACCGAGCCTTGGATTTCGGCTTTGGCTAGCGGCAGTTCGGCCTTGGCCTCGTCGAAGTGGCCGTCGGTGGCAATCGACCAGGCGCGCGACAGCAGACGTTCGCAGACGGCAATGCCGGACCAGACTTTGCTGTACTTGCTGAAGCCGAGCAGAGTTTGGTACTCCTCGTTGCGGGCACCCAATTCGAAGTATTCACCGGTCAGGAGATCGTCGACTTGAGCGCAGAACTCGTCGCTGGATAAGTTCTCTTTGGCTTCGTCAATTTCACCGACGCGGGTGGCAATGGTTTGAATTCGCAGTTGCAGATCGCCCACCGCGGCAGCCATGTGTTCGCTGCCCGCGGCCGACGATCGGGTGGCGCGGCGCACGGTCAAACCGCCAGCGACGACTAACACCAATGCAGCACCAAACATGCCGTAGGAGCCGTCCTCAGGTGGATCAGTAAAGCCAGCCGCGCCGACGGTACCCAAACACACGCCCAGGATCAGAAGCAGGTTTCCAATGTAAATCATGATTCTATGCGAGGTTCAGAGTTAAGCGGCCATGGAGGAAGCCACCTCATAGATGGCGAAGAGGACGCCGACCAGAGCGTCGCCGACGATCAATCCGGCGGCAAGCGGTACGCCTTTGTCTTCCGCCCAGCGCACGCCTTTGCGTCGTGAGATCAGGATGTTGAGGATGCCGCCAATGCCGAACACAATCATGTATTCGAAGGGCAAGTACATCGACAAACCGACCATCACGCCAAGGCCAGGTGAAACCAGGAATGACACCACCAAACCGAGAATGGCGCCACCGGCGTATTTCCCAACAGGGACGTCGCCCTGCTGCACGATTTGAATAGCCGACTTCAGTGCACCGGCTTGAGGAGCGCCGAGTTCAGGCTTTCCTTTCGGCAGCACGGTTTCGGTGCCGCCAGCCTCTTGGTATTCAATCCAAGTCTGACCACCAGCTTCCAGCGCGCGGTCGTGCAAGACCTTGGCTTGATCCGGACCGAAGCCATAAGCCTCCCACAAGATAATCACTGTGCCGAGCGCAATTGCCGGTCCAATCCAACAAGTCAAAATCTGCGCAATTTGCTGACGTAGCGGTCGACTGCCAACCAAGTATCCGGTTTTGAGGTCAGCCATCATGTCGGCACACATCGACGTTGCCACGCAGATCGACGCGCCGACGGTGACGGCAGGCACCACGTAAACCGAATCAGTGCCCATGATTGCCATCATGATGGCAATTGCAATCAAAGCTAAACCTGAAAGCGGCGACCAATCGGTTCGGCCGGTGGTTTGCGCCACCACCAATCCAGCCAGCCACAGCCAAGCGCCTCCAGCAAGAGTCACGGCAAAGACCTTGCCCCAACTGAGATGATCACCACCAGCCAATTTGGTGGCAAAGAACAGCATCAACATGCCGAGGATCAGGCCGCCGTTGAGCACCGATATCGGAACTTCTTCACGTCGGCCGGTTTTGCCGCCGGTGCGCAAGCTGGCAAGAGCAGATTTTAATGCTGGCAACGCCAACAAGATGCCCGCCACTGCCCCACCGAGAATCATGCCGATGCCAACGTGGCGACTGGTGTAGTGCGAGAAGTCGCCGAGAAAGTTGGAAGCGTAAACTTTACCCGCTGGCAGAGTCTGGCCTTCGGCGAGCACCGTGCCTTCAGGCACGACAAAGTTGTCATGGACGAAGCTAAACAACTCCATGCCGCCATATTCCGCAGGAACCCAACCTAACCAAACGGCAATGGGAACCAACACCCAGTAATTCAGGATGGTTCCATAGAGCACCACCAAGCCGCCGCGCCCAGCCAAGTAACCGGCGCCCAAGCTCAACATGCTGGTCGCCAAGATGAAGGTGATGGCTCCGGGGATACCGATCATCTGCCCAAGGTTGAAGCTTTCGCCCAAAATTTCCATGTGGGTGCAAACCGCAACCCCACCGGAAAGCACTACGCCAGCCACCAACAACTTCGCCTTTTCCATGCCCGCGCCGGGCGATTTCAAAATCGTTGCAACCGCCACTCCCTCGGGGAAACGCAGCCGCTCATATTCAATAATCTGCTTGCGCAAGGGGATGATCATTACCACACCAAGCAGCGATCCGGCCATCGCCGCCAGCAGCAACGCTGCGTAATTGATGTCCTGCTAATTACCGAGCAAATACAGCTCCGGCACCGTAAAAATGATGCCTGCATTCACGGTATTCACCGACGATGCCACGGTTTGGAAGATGTTGACTTCCAGAATCGAGCCTTTGCCCAGCAACCCGCGCAGGATGCCGAAGCCGACCACCGCCGCCACCGTCGAGCCGACAATGGTGAAGCCGATTTGCAGGCCAGCGTAAACAATGCCCATATTGAGCAGGGCGCCGACCAGCACGCCGCCGATCAGGGCGGCCGGGGTTAGTTCGCGGTAGGGTTTGGCTGCTGTCACAAAGCCAAGAATAGGGTTGCTTTTCCGCAATTGCTCGGCAAAATGCCCGCTTCGAGGCGCGTCGGTCGCCGCTCGAAATCATGGCCCCGCCCACCAACCTACCCGTCGACAAGCGCGAAGGTGTGCGCTTCGCCCTCAAGCTGGGGCGAGCGCTGCACATCTATGGCGCGTCCGCCACCCGCCTTGAGGCGGTGATGGGTGTCTTGTCGACTGAGTTGGGTTTGCGCGGTAACTTCTTCTCAATGCCGACGGCATTGCTGGCCTCGTTTGAGTTGCCAGGGGAAGAAGGGTTCGCCCACCTCTATCGT
>CAZMDZ010000018.1:1666-16880 GCA_964565175.1 uncultured Planctomycetales bacterium | reverse complement strand
GACTTCGACAAGCTCGGCCGATTGGATCGTTTGTGGAATGACGTCGTCGAAGGCAAGGTCACGCCGGAAGCGGGCATCCTCAAGATCGATCAGATCGATGAAGACAAGCCGTTGTACGGACCGGTGATCATCACCGCTTGCTTCGCCATTTCATCAGCGGCGGCATCGACCTTCTTCGGCGGCGGACCGATGGAAATGCTGCTGGCTGGCATCTGTGGATTAGCCTTGGCATTGTTCCTGCAATTCGCTGGACCGAAACAATCTCTGATTGGCTTGCACGAATTGCTCAGCGCAGGCTTAGTTTCCTTGACCGCAGTCATCGGCGGCCACTTACTCGGCGGCGCCGACGTCGACACCGCGACCCTGGCTGGCATCATCGTGCTGCTTCCAGGTTTCACTTTGACCACCGCGGTCTCGGAACTTGCCCAACGAAACGTTATCTCCGGCACCGGCCGCCTAGCTTGGGCAAGCCTGCTCTTAATGATGTTAGGCTTCGGCGTACTCGGTGGGCGCCAATTGGCCGAACTCTTGGTTGGCGTTCCAGAAATCGTTCAACCCGGCACCTGGCCTTTCTGGGTCGCGCCGATCGCGCTTGGCGTTGCTGGCGTCACCTTGGGCATGTTGTTCCAAGCCAGAGCGCGCGACTTGCCGTGGATTACCATCGCGGTGATGGCACCGTACCTGGCGCTTGAAGCAGGCATCGCTGAGCTTGGGCCAGAGCTGGGCGTCTTCCTCGGAGCCCTGCTTGCAGGCGCTGGCTCCAACCTTTACGCCCGCGTTTTCGACCGCCCCGCCACCATCACTCGCCTACCCGGTATTTTGGTGTTGGTGCCCGGTTCGATAGGCTTCTTAAGCATCACCGAATTGATGAAAGGCGACCCACTGGTTGGCTTGGAACAAGCCTTCCAGATGCTGACGACAGCCTTTTCGCTAGTCAGCGGCTTGCTCGTCTCCAACGCCGTCATCCCGCCTCGAAAAGCGCTCTAGCTCGCCCAAAGCTTCGGCTTCCGGAGCCTGCTGACACTTTTGTCACCCACTACACGAAAGCGGCAAATTAGGCTGGTAGTTCGGCTCGGCCCCCTCCCCACCACCGCCATGCAAAAGCTTTTCGCCCTTTTTTTGACCGCCCTGTTTGCCGCCCCGCTGGCCGCACAGACGCAAACCATTACCTACAAGCCTGGAAAATGTCCGGCTGAAGCCCGACGTCAGCCATGGTGCGGGAGCCGGTTCTTATCCGATGACTGGCGAATTCACTTGGACTTATTCGCCAGGGGATTTTGAAAATGGTGTCGCCGAAATGCAGTGGGTGGACATCCCGTGGTTCGGCTCGAACTTGGCGGAAATGGTGATCACGATTGAAACTCTACGACGATTTCACCGAAACCACGGCGGCCTTCGTCAATCCAACGCTCAGCACCTTCGACATTGAAGGCGGTGGCGTTTATCAAGGGCACGCCATCAGCGGCTCGGTTGATCCGCAACCGACTTTCCTCATGAACTTGTCCGGCAGTTGCCCCGACGCCTTGCAAGTCGACATCCATGGCGCCTCGCCGAATAAGCAAGTTGCCCTGCTTTACGGATTTGGCATGGGTTCGTTCATCATCCCCAATGGCTACCCCTGCGCGGGCACCATGCTCGGCCTCGACAGCTCCGTCACCCTCGGCACCACGCTGACGGCATCCGCTGCTGGCGAAATCATCTTCCCGTTCACAGTGCCGCCTGGTGCTTGCGGTGCGGTGTACTTGCAGGCTTTGGATCTGGAAACTTGCGCGGTGACTAGTGTTTCGCTGATTCAGTAGCGCTGCCGAAGTCGAAAACGATCTTCCATTGGCCGTGCTCGTCACGGCGCCAAATCGAAGTAAAGGTGGCGACCTCCTTGCCGTCGGCGTCGACTTTTTGCCCTGAGCAATCCCCAATCGGCTTGGTGAAGAATTAGCACTGAACCAAACGCTTCTCGAAGTCAGCGACGTACATCTTTTTGCCGCGTTGCACCACTTCGTGACCTTCGGCTTGTAACCGCTCGCGCTGCCCTTCGAGGCCGCCCGGGTATTTTTCGTTGATCTCGCCTTTGGCTTTGAGCGTGCGCCAAAACGAGGTTACGCGCTTGCGTCCCTCGTCCAACCACTCCCCGGCGGCGCCAGCGGAAATGCGGGCGAAGATGCCGGTAACAATCGGGCACGAAATGGTCGCTCCGTGCTTCACCGCGAGGTTTTCGCGGATTTGATTGATGGTCACCAATTTGCCTTTTGGGACCTTCTTCATCAGCTCATCCACCTCTTGCACCGTCGGCATGACTATGGTGCCCTCGCCCCATTTTTTTGCCATCTTCGGGTCGATATCCTGCACTCGCGGCAGGTCGGGTTTGACTTCAGCAAGCTTTTCGCGAAAAGATTTGGCCATCGTTATTTCCAACGGGGTTCGACACCCATCAGTTTACGCACAAAAAAGTCCCGCCGTCGCCGAGTTCCATATTTGGACTCGGCTATGCCATGACCGCCACCGGGTACGACCAGCAAATCGAAATCCTTATCGGCCTTGATCAACGCATCGACGACTTGCATGGTCGAAGCAGGATCGACGTTGCGATCGATTTCACCGACCACCAGCATCAAGTCCCCCTGCAGACGATGGGCCTGCTCCACGTTAGAAGCTTGGCTGTAACTTTCATCCACCGGCCAGCCCATCCACAACTCGTTCCACCAAATCTTGTCCATGCGATTGTCATGACAACCGCAGTCGGCAACGGCAGCGTGGTAAAAGTCGTGATGATCGATCAGCGCGCGCATCGCATTCTGGCCGCCTGCCGATCCACCATAAATCCCGACCCGACTCAGGTCCACCGCAGCCTCCTTGGAAGCAAGCTCTTGGATCCACAACTTGCGGTCGGGAAAGCCAGCGTCGTGCAAATTCTTCCAGGCCACGTCATGAAACTTTTTGCCGCGCCAATTGGTACCCATGCCGTCAATTTGCACGACGACAAAACCCAATTCGGCCAGCTCCATGGCTTTGCGGTGAACGGAAAAGGTTTTGGGCACATGGGCGCCATGAGGTCCAGCGTAAATCGATTCCACCAGCGGGTACTTGCGATGGGAACTGAAGTTGGTGGGCCGGTACACCACCCCCCAAATCATTGATTCTCCATCCCGACCTTTGGCGGCGAAGCGTTGCGGCATCCGCCAACCTGCCGCGAGTAACTCATTCATGCCGCCTTGCTCCAAAGGACAAATCAATTCGCCTTGGCGATTCCGCAACTCGGTGTGAGTCGGCAAGTCGACTCGTGAATAGCGGTCGACGAAGAGTTGCCCATCGGGCGACCATTCGATTTGGTGAGTACCATCGCCTTCGGTAAGCATGGTCAGTTCCCCACTATTCAAATCAAGTAGGCCAAAATGCACATGATAGGGATCCTGCTTGGAATAAATGCCCATCACCTTGATCAACGCTTGCCCTTTTTCGACGTCCACCTCTTCCACCGAACGCACCATCCATTCGCCACCAGTGAGCTGGCACTTAATTCCTCCCTTTTCAAGATCGATCAAATAAAGGTGATTCCAACCGTCGCGCTCGGACATCCATAGTGCTTCTTTGCGTTCCTCCATCACCCGCAGAAAAGTCTTGCCGGCGTAATCGAGAAAGGTCGGACTTCTATCTTCCGCCAAAACGCGCACTTCCCCACTAACGGCATCGACCTCCAAAAAACGCAGAATTTGATGGCCGCGTTGGTTGTAAAGAAATCGCAATTTGGTGCCGTCGGCCGACCATTGGAAACGGTTCAGGCTCCATGGGTTGGGGAACAATTTGTTCTCAATCACTTGGACCTGCTGCTTGCCGTCGGCGTCGGCGCCAAGAATGCTCAATTCCCACTTGCCGAGGTCATCGCCGGGCTTCAGATAATTGAATTGATGGAGGACCGGCTGCAGCTGTTTTTCCGGCGAAGATTCCACAAAGCTGACCGTGTGATCAACCTTGCCGGTGCGCTCGACTTGATGGCGATACGGCTGTTGCTTGGTTGGCGACCAATCGCCTGGATCAGATTTCGGCCGACTCTTTCGCCCCGCTGGCGGCTCATGCGGAAGATGATCCTCTGCGATCAGCGCAATCCCCGGCTTCGTTTCGCCGACGAAATGAAACCGCACGTTTCCATCCGCTTCACGCAGACGGAAACCGTGCCCAGCAAAGGTGCTCATCCAATGTTCTCCGCCTGGAGCGATTCTCCCATAAGGCTTCTCATTGCCGGAGCGATCCACCCACAAGATTTCCACTTCGTGCGCCAATCGATTCAACATGTGAATCGCGGTTCGCCCGCCGCGGTCACGACTGCGGGCAAATGAGTGTCGTGGCTCTAAGTGCAAGTCGACGGCAGCTTCAGGTTCCACCAACGCCATCGAATGGTCCTTCAAGTGAAATTGAATAACGCCGCCCGAATCGGCAAGCATCAAGTGCAAAGAAGATACGCTGGATGCCTGCTCCTCCGCCGCGACTGAGTCCAGCTGGGCAACGTGCTCCACTCGGACCACCCGCGCCGCCATGCTTTGCCGCCCAGAGGCTTTCAAAAACTCAAGCAATTGCTCTTTCTTCAGCAAGACCTGCCTGCGCGCCGACGGTTTTGCTTTCGGATCCACCAAGACCAACTCAAATCCACCCTCTTCCGTCGAGACCGAATACAGCAATCGTCCGTCGTCGAACCAACTTGAATTGACATCATGACGGTAAAGCTTGCCCTTAAATTTGCTGCGCAGTTCGGCGGCCCGCTGGTAATCCGCAGCCGATCCCTGGGGTGCGTCAGCGGCGAGGAACTCAGCAGCTGGAATGGCCGGCAGAAGCGCGAGAAGGAGAGTGGCGATCATTGCTGTGGGTCGTTTTCGGCTTTCATCCACTGACGCAATCGCGCCTTCATTTTTTGCACGCGCGGTAAATGTTGGGCACTAGCCGCAAGATCATTGATTTCCCACGGATCGCGGCCAAGGTGAAAGAGCTGAGTGCGGTTGTTGCGCAGATAATGAATCAGCTTCCAATCCCCTTGCCGCAAAGCACGAATTCCGCGTTTGCTGCCTGCATTCGGCGTATAAACCCCAAACAATTCGGTCAGCCCAAGTTTTTCTTTGGCGCCCGCTTTCGCTGACATTTGCTTTCCGCCTTCGGTCAACAACGGCGCCACCGAAAAGCGTTCGGCATGCTTTGGAGTAGGCAGATTCAACAGCTCGCATAGAGTCGGGAAGACGCCATGCAGATAGGCAAAATTGGTGGACCGCGTGCCTTGGTCGATGCCCGGTCCAGCCCAAATCATCGGCACTCGCCACGACGCTTCGTAAAGGTTTTGCTTGCCCATCAAACCCATCTCCCCCATCGACAAGCCGTGATCGCTGACGAATACGATCACTGTATTGTCAAGTTCCCCTTGGTCTTTCAACAGCGTCATCAACTTGCCGACGCGATCGTCGATGTGCGCCATCATCGCCAAATAGATCTCCATTTCCCGACGCACTTGGTTGGCGTCATGCGGAGTCGGGTAGACCATTTCATCTCGTACGCGCAAATCACCGGTGTCAAAGGCGTGGCTCAGTTGATGGTTGACCGGCAGTGGAATCTTTTGTTGATCGAACTGATCCATATATGCCGCTGGGGCATGCCGAGGGTCGTGCGGCGCCGAAGTCGATAGATAGAGAAAAAATGGCTTATCCTGATTTCGCTGCTCGGTCAAATAACGCTCCGCACAATCAAAATAAACATCGGTGCTCCAACCTTTGGCGCGGAAGCTTTCGAATTTGCCCGATTCTGGATTCAATCGCCGCAATTTGGGATCTAAATGGCCAAGGGTGATGGCTGGATTCCGGGCACCGCCGTGGTCCTCGGCGTTGTAGGGCAACATGCCGCCAGCGACGGCGTCGGCACGATCGAAACACCGGGTGATGGCTTGATTGCCGTTATGCCATTTGCCAGCAAAGAAAGTTTGGTAGCCGTGCTGACGGAAGAGTTCCGGCATCAACACGTCGTCGGTTTGCAAATTCCCGGTGCCGCCGTAATTGCGCTTGCCCGGAGTGACGGACCAAACAGTGCGGCCGGTCAGAATCATCGCCCGGCTGACGGTGCAAATCGCGCCGCTGAAAGCACCTTGATGGTAGGCGTTTTCCACCACCACTCCTCGAGCAGCAAGGGCGTCGATGTTGGGCGTTTGGGCAAAGCTGCCGCCGGTTGCCCCTACGCTGCGCACGCTGGCGTCGTCGACGATGAGGAAGACTACGTTGGGTGGCTTGGCGGTAGCTTCACCGAGATCGGCGGCTAGGAACTGCGAAAGCAGACTGAGGGCGAATTGGAGGAGGAACATTTAGACAGAGATGCGGCCAAGTTGCGAGGTTACTGCCTTGGCTCCCTGGCGGCAAACAAATCGTCCATAGCCAGCTCCAGCTTGGGGAAGGCAAATTCGAAGCCTTCCTCCTTCAACCGCTTCGATACGCAATAGCGGCCGAGCAAAGCGAGTTCCGGATCCGTTTTCATCACCAATGGCGCACCGAGGCGCACCATCCAAGCCATTGCTGGCAAGCCGATGCGAACTTGCATTGCGGAGCGCAGTGCGCGCATGAATTCAGCATTGGAGACGGGATTTGGCGCCGTTGCCACGTAGGTCCCTTCCATCGACGGATCCTCGATTGCGCGCACCAACAAACGGTTCATGTCGAGCTCATGCAGCCAACTGATTCCCTGTCGACCATTCCCCACCTTGCCGCCTAGACCCAATCGAGCCAGCCAGCTGAGCCGTGGCAAAGCGCCACCGCTTCGGCCAAGGACAAAGCTGGTGCGCAAAATGACCTGGCGCATCGCTGGCAGAACGGCTTGACGGAAACTCTGTTCCCACGCCCGGCCGACGTCGGGAGCTAGCCCTTCGCCTAACTCCGATTCTTCGCTGTAAATCCCCGACTCAGGATCTCCATAAATGTGGGCGGTGGACATCTGCACCCACACCTTTGGCGGGGTCTTCAATTGGCGTAGGGCCAGACCCAAAATTTCGGTCGTGCGCAGCCGTGAATGAAAAATCTGGCGTCGGTTTTCGGCAGTTTTGACGCAATCCACACTGCGCCCGGCCAAGTTGACCAGCGCTTCCGCCCCCTCTAGGCAGGAGCTCCAGTCGCCGACGGCTTCGCCATCCCATGGAACATGCTGCCAACCAGGATTTTGGCGCGGCGCAGTCCGCGAAAGCAGCACGACCTTCCGATTTTGGGCAATGAGAAACCGCGCTAAGTTTTGGCCCAGAAAGCCCGAGCCTCCGGCGATGACGAGGGTCATGCCAGGCTATAGGACCTTAGGCAAGGATTACGAGTCAAGACTAGTTCATGCCAACAACTCGTGCCGGATGGCCACGACGTCGTCATCGGGACCGACTAGCCGTTGATCTAACCCCAGGTGCGGGTAGCGCAAATGCATGGGGTCGAGCCCGAGCAGGTGCAAGATGGTTGCTTGCAAGTGGCGCACCGACATCGGGTCCTTGGTGATGGAATAACCAAGTTCGTCAGTTTCGCCGAAGTGCATGCCCGATTTGACGCCTCCGCCAGCCATCCAAATGGTGAAGCAGTCGGGGTGATGGTCACGGCCGAGTTTGGTGGAACCATTCCTGGCTTCGTTCATCGGCGTACGACCGAATTCGCCGCCCCACACGACTAAAGTTTCGTCGAGCAGGCCGCGCTTTTTCAGGTCTTGGATCAGCGCGGCAATCGGGCGGTCAATTTCACCGCACTTCTGTGGGAAAGACTTCATTAAGTCGTCGCCCGTGTTAGTGCCATGAATGTCCCAGCCCCAGTCATAAAGCTGAACAAAGCGCACGTCACGCTCAACCAATCGGCGCGCCAGCAGGCAGTTGTTGGCAAAACTAGCTTCGCCCGGTTTGGCACCGTAATCCTCTAGCGTTTGAGAAGTCTCTTGAGTGATGTCCATCGCATCGGGAACGGATTCCTGCATGCGATAAGCCAACTCGTACTGCTTCAAACGCGACAGAGTATCCGGCGAGCCATTGCGTTCATGCTCCAATTGATTCAACTTGGCCAAAGCGTCCAAACTACTGCGCCGCCCCTCGCGATCCATGCCCGCCGGATTGCTGACGTACAAAATCGGGTCGCCCTTGGCCCGCATCAACGTTCCTTGTAAGTGCGACGGCAAAAAGCCGCTTCCCCACAGTGATTTGCCACCGGTTGGATCGCTAGGCCCCGACAACATGACGACAAAACCAGGTAGATCCGGATTCATCGACCCCAAGCCGTGCAACACCCAGGAACCCAGGGACGCTCCGCCGAAGACTTGGGTGCCAGTATGCAGCAACAATTCAGCCGGAGCATGGTTGAATTGGTCGGTGTGCATCGAGTGGATCATGCACACTACGTCGGCGATTTTTTCAAAATTGGGCATTAACTCAGTCACCCAAGTGCCGTTTTGGCCGACTTGCTTGAACTTGTGTGGCGGCCCCAACAAAACCGGCGTTCCTTTGATGAAAGCGAAGCGTTTGCCTTCGAGGAATTCCTGCGGGCAAGGCTTGCGGTCGTACTTCACGAGCTCGGGTTTGTAATCGAAGATGTCCAACCCCGGAGGACCTCCACTCATGTGCAAGTAGATGACCTTCTTGGCTTTGGCGGTACGGGCGGCAGCGGCGATGCGGCTGCGCAAGGAAGCAGCTGCGGCCAAATTGGCGCCGTCGGCGGGACCAGCAAAACCGAAACCGGCAACCCCCAACGCTCCCATCGAGCACTGCAACAAAAACTTTCTACGGTGGTCATTCATGGCTAATTTTTGTTCAGGAACTCGTCCATGTTGAGAAGAACGTTGGCGACTACAGTCCACGCAGCATGTTCCACTGCGTTGGCGCCAGAAGGGAGTGGGCCGAGTGGATCGGTTGCCATGGCAAGAGCAGCGGCGTCCTGGCTTTGGTAGTGAGTGCGCTGTTCGGTTAACAATTCGAGCAGCACTTCAATCACTTCTTCGCTGGCTGGCCTGGCCATGCACCATAAATATGCCTGACGCAAGCGGGCGACGTCTTCGCTGCGGGCGGCGCTGGAATGGACGCGATCGGCAAGCGTATTGCGAAGTTCGAAAGCCAAAATGCGCCGACTCAATGCTTGCGCACATTCAACGAACACTGGGTCGTTTAAAGTCACGAATGCTTGCAGCGGAGTATTGGTGCGAATCCGGCGAATGGTGCAGATTTCGCGACTGGGCGCGTCAAACACGACCATTGAAGGGTAGGGAGTTGAGCGGCGCAAAAAGGTGTAAACACCGCGACGCCAACGGTCCTCTCCCTCGCTGGTTTTCCAGTCGCGTTCGCCGTTGAACGCTGCCTGCCACAGGCCTTCTGGTTGCGGCGGGAAAACCGATGGTCCGCCGATCTTGGATGACAGCAAACCGCTGACCGACAAGGCTTGATCGCGCACTGTTTCCGCTGGTAAACGGAATCGTGGTCCTCGCGACAACAAGATGTTGGCGGGATCCTTGTCAAGGTGATGCTGCAAAGTCCGCGAACTTTGGCGATAAGTTGAAGACGTCACCAAGGTCTTCAAAAAGCGCTTCAAACTCCAGTGGCTGGAGTAATCCACCGCCAACCAATCCAGCAGCAGTTCGTGACTCGGTAGCGCGCCCTGAGCGCCAAAGTCTTCTTCGGTCGAAACTAAACCGCGCCCAAACAACCGCGCCCAAATGCGATTGACTTGCACACGTGGTGTCAGCGGATTGTCGGCGTGGGTCAACCAGGCAGCGAATTGGCGACGATCGAGGACTGCACCATCTCCCCATTTGAATGCCGCCGGAATGGCCGCACTGACTTCTTGCTTGGGAAGCAGAAAGTTACCCATATCCAAGACGTGAGTTTTGCGCTGCCGGTTGGCGGGAAGCGCAACCAAAACCGGGGTTTTTGCCACCGCCAGACGCTCGACGGCATCTTCCGAATCCTTTAACTTTTGCCGCAACCCCTGAATGCCAGGATCTAATTCGCGGAAATGGTCGCGCATCAACTCCAACTCTTTTTTGGCTTGAACGCTCTGAGCGAGACCGATGCCGCGATCGTTGAGCAGTGCCTGCTTCAACTTCTTAGGCAGAATCGCTGGCGGCTCCGGCAAATCGGTCCAGCTGATTCCAAAGTGCCCCAAGACGTGCTGAGACCCATAGTTTTGCTCCAAGTTTAGCTCGAGCATGCCCCCCCCCTGCGGGCAATCAAAATGCAGATGCAATTCGTGCTCGCGCCCTTGCCGTGGCGCAATCGCCCAACCGGTTTGGGAATTGCCATCGACCGCCATCGCCGCGGTGAAGTCCGTTTGCTCGAAACTGGCCATCACCCTGCTGACGTACAACTCCGACGGTTTGCCGCACCACCAATCGGCACTCTCAAGTGGTGCTTCACGCAAATAATGAGTCGATACCAATTGGCGATTTTCGTCCAGCAACTCCATCACCGCACCGTTCAACCGCGGTTGTTGATTGCCGTCGGTACGATTCCATACTCGCACTCGCTCCACGGCTATGGGCGAACCCAAATCTAGTTCCCACCACGGGTCACTTTCCGTTTCGGTGTGAGTGACGGAGTCGCCGAAGTAGTTGCCATCCGTTTGACCATCGATGGCACGCTCAGCCATACCACCATGGGAAACACTGGATTGCTTTGCGGTTCCTTCCGTGGCAACATTTTTGCCACTGGAATGAACTTCGACCTCCGCCAAAGACAAGATTCGTTTCTCTCCGGGCAAACGAATGCGAATGTAGCGACCGAGTGGTGCATGGATCGAACTGTCCTCGGCATGATTGGGCGCAGTCGACAGGGCTTGGCCATCCATCGGGTGCCAAACCAAATTCACCTCACTTAGGACAAAATTGCCATTCTCTGGACTCGCACCAGGTCCACGCCGAGGAAGCGAAGGATCAGTCATTGCCACCACGCGCAATGCCGTCGGCGTTTCCTGTGAAAACATCATGCTCAGGCGGATGTTGTCCTTTTCAGGAACCTCTCCTTGCAGCAATGCTGTGCCTTGCGGACTCAGTTGGTAGGAGGCGGTGGAGACTAGATTGCGGCGGCCGCTGAGGGAAGGCCGCCAAGGAATCCAGGCTTGTTGAGCCTTACGCTCCGCCACGCGCCAATGATAAAAGGCTTTTTCATCGATGGCCGTTTCGGCAATCCGTTCGCGCAGCGCTTGCTGCTGCTTGTGAAGCTCCCGCAGCTGCCGTTGTTCATTGGCCGTTGGCGTTGGAATTTTTGGTGAGTCGTCGTTTTTATCCGCATCCGCCGTTTGGTTGAAAATGGCAAAGGTGCTGTAGTAGTCCTCGTGAGTGATGGGATCGAATTTGTGAGTGTGACACTCTGCGCAACCGAAGGTTAGGCCCATCCAGACTTGCATACTTAAATTGATTCGATCCTTGACCGCCGCCACCCGAAACTCTTCATCGTCTGTACCGCCCTCGGTATTGACCAGCGAGTTACGATGAAAAGCAGTGGCGAGTTTTTGCTCAGTGGTTGCGTCGGGCAACAGGTCACCGGCCATTTGCTGCATGGTGAATTGATCAAACGGCATGTCGGCGTTGATGGCTTCGATCACCCAGTCGCGATAACGATAGATCGACCGCAACGGATCGGAGCCAAGCCCTTTGCTGTCTGCGGAGCGCGCCAAATCCAGCCACACCCCCGCCCACCGTACGCCAAAATGCGCCGATGCCATCAGCCGAGCGACCAAACGCTCATAAGCACCGGGTGCGAGATCTTTGACGAAAGCATCCACTTCTTCCGACGTCGGCGGCAAGCCGATTAGATCCAAACTCAGCCGACGGATCAAAGTGCGCCGATCTGCCCGCGGCGAGGGACTCAATCCTTCTTGCGCTAGGCGTTCATAGATAAAAGCATCGATCGCGCCGACACCCTGGCCGCGCATACCGACGGGAAGGGCGGGAGGTGTTGCTTGTTGTGGCTTCTGAAAAGCCCAGTGCGGCGAATATTCAGCGCCTTCTTCAATCCAACGCTTGAGGATTTCAATCTCATCCGCAGTCAGCCGATGGCCGGTCTTTTTCGGCGGCATGGGATCCAAGTCGTCCTGGACGCGAAAAATCAACTCGCTGGCTTCAGCGTCGCCAGGCACGATGACTTGGTATTCGTCATCACGCAGCAGCGTCGCGTTATCGCGCAATTGCAGCTGCAGATCGGCTTCACGCGTCGATTCGTCGCCGCCATGGCAAGCCAAACAGCGCTTGGCCAAAATCGGCCGCACTTGCCGTTGGTAATCCACCGGCTTCTGGGCTACCGACTCAGCAGGTCCCTGAGCGGCAGAAATGAGGAGAGGGAGGAGGAGGGCCAGGTTCATGGCTGACCCTCCGAGGATACTGCTATTAGCCTATGACCAATCCGGATTTATCACTTGATTTACTACTTTCATCCTTCCTGTCGGTAGTCCAGCTGACGTATAGCCTTAGTCGAACCATTTCAACATATTGCTCATGTGAAACCTTGAATCGAATCAGCTTGTGGCTTTCATCAAAAAGTGGAAGGGAAAATGAATTGTACCAATTCCCCTCAAAGTCAATCCTGCAGATTCGATCACCCTGGACAGGGTCATTCAAAGCAGCCCGAATACTTTCCTGCCCTCGAGGCCTCTTCTCTTTGATTGCCTTATTCACCTGATCTAGGGCATTTTCATTGAGCTCTCGAAAAGTCGAAAAGTAATGTTTACTCGGCCCCCTCTTTACCTTCCCCGTCGAGGGAGAAAAATTTTCCTCCCCTCCATCGGACTGGCTAAGCTCGAATTCGCCAGGCTCCAAAGTCACTGTCAAATTAAATCCAAAGTCCAACTCAAATTCAGGAGCAATCGGTTCCTCAGTTGTCGCCTTCAGCCATTTGAATTTGCTTTCGCACAGTTTTTTTCATCGCACGGGCAGCCTCTACAGGGTACAAGTGGCTCCAGTTGTCGTGGTAGCCAACGGTCACATTGAAGTCGACTTCCTTTTTTTCCTTGTTGGATTTGTCGGCACCTTTTTCTTTTACATTCTCTTGCATGATTATTTCCTACTTGTAGATTCGTTTTACGCATCGGAAGCCGTAAATTCTTAAACTCGGCTCCTCTACCCCAAAATCATTCACCCTTGCTTTTAAGGGTAATTGGCTATTCCATCCATAACCCATAACAAGAACCCTAAGAGGGTCGACTATTGGACGACCGTGTGCCCCGGTTGGGGCTACAAATACAGATTCTGTCCACTCGGCAACATTTCCAAACATGAACTTTGTCTGATTCTGAATGGCTATGTCATCGCCCGGATCTGAGTTCACGTTTTTCACATACTTCATATAGCCAGCCCATGGGAACTCTGGCTTACTAAAGGAATGCCCGGCAATAATCCCATCAATCCTCTGTGGATCATCATCACCCCATGGGTACATATACCCATGATCCCCACTGGCGATGCTTTCCCACTCACACCATGTTGGGAGTGACTTTCCTGCCCATTCCGCATAGGCGATTGCCTCAAACCAAGTAACTCCAATGACCGGCATATCCCACACGATTTCTAAGCTTGGATCCATAATCAATGGAGGCCCACCGCTTAGCACTTCCTTGCCTATACCAATCGATGCCCAGTGGCTTGGAACTTCGCTTGAACCTGTTCGCTTGAACCTGTTCGCTTGAGATAGTCAAGGTACTGGCGATTTGTCACTTCAAATTCATCCACCCACAATGAACCTGGCACAAAGGAAAACTGTTCATACCAGGGGTATTGTTGAAAGGAAGCTCTGCCAACATTCGCCGCTTTGGAGTTCCGAACCTCCAACATTCCATTGATTACTTCCGCTTGAGGCCTAAGAAATATTCGAATTTCAACGGATTCACCAGGGTCGCGAAAATATCGCGTGAGATCTGCATATCCATCTTTTCCAAATGCGACGATTCGATAATCCCCTATGGGTACGCGAAAGGTAGATTCAACCTCCCGCATTCCAGACAACTCCCCGTTTATTGCGTTCAGGTTGTAAACCCTTACTTGCTCAATTGAGTCATGACTAAGAAGGGTGACATCCACTTTGGATCTAAATGATTTCAACGACTCCCACAAAAGCCAAGGTGCAATCACGAGGAGGAGCACTGTGGCAATGGAGAGTTGCTTTTTTCGCTTCCCTAATGCGCTGACCACCCTCGCCCCAATCCCTGGAGCTGAAGTCAAAATTGCTTCCCCCCTGGAGATTCTCCTCAAATCCGAGGAAAGATCCCCAGATTGTGCAAATCGTTGCCCAACCTTGGTGGACATCCCCTTCTCCACAAGTACTGCAAGCGGTTTGGGGATTTTGACTTCACTGGAGTGAAGAGAGGAAGATACACCGGCAACAATTTGCTCGAGTACTTCAAGAGCGCTGCCTCCACCAAATGGCCGCTTGAGGCTTAAAAGTTCATAAAGAACGACGCACAGGGAGTAAATATCTGTGCGGTGATCAATCTGGTTGACGCTCGCACGAGCTTGCTCTGGGCTCATGTAATGCGGGGTGCCTTGCAGCTGGCCGGAGATTGAGATTGAGCCGAAGCGTTTGTCTTTGGCTAAGCCGAAGTCCGTGAGCAGGAGTTTGCCACCTTGGTCGAGCAGAATGTTGGCCGGCTTGATGTCCCGGTGGATCACACCGGACTGGTGGGCATAGTGAACTGCGTCACAAACTTGAGCGAAGGCGGCGGCTAGCTTGCGAAAGTACTCGTCGGTTCCGAATTTGCCGAAGACGGACTCGGCCTTGGCTGAGCCAGATTTTAGGTCGTGAAGAAACGCACCTAGATCTTGACCCTCGATCAGCGCCATCGCATACCAGGCCATTCCATGGCTTTCACCGACGCTCAAAATTGGCACTACATTTGGATGATTCAGGTTCGACGCCGCCTTTGCTTCTCGGCGAAAACGCTCTAGAGCCTGCTCGTCGCCAGTGCGAACTTTCGGCAAAATTTTCACGGCAACGTCGCGCTCCAAACCAGCCTGATGGGCACGGTAAACCACCCCCATACCGCCGTGACCGATTTCCTCGATCAGCTCGAACTCGCCCATCTTCAAACCTTCTAGACCGCCTCCTGAATAAGATTCCTCCGGCGGAAGATTGCTCGGCGCGTTTAAAAACTGCGATCATTCTTGGATCCGCTTTAGAGACCCGAAAACAGATGGCATGAAATACTAAAAATAGGCCTGGGGCAAAAAACGCTTGATAGGAAAAGCGTGTTGCAAAAGCAAAACACAAGCA